>NZ_JBHWCL010000077.1:33977-44315 GCF_042735125.1 Kitasatospora sp. NPDC059599
CCGCGCCTCGTCCGCCCACCGCCCCTCCGGGGCCCCCCCACGGCGAGCGGGCGGGCGGGAGCGAGGCCCCGGCCGGCCCTCGGCCGTTTCTCCGGGGTCCGGTGTCAGCCCCGGAAGAGGTCGTGCCCCACGTCGGACGGGACCACGTCCTGGACCGGCTTGCTGCCCGGCCCCGGCACGTGCTCGCCGGGCACCGGTTCGCCGCTCTCGCGGTGCAGCAGGACCACCCCGTCCTCGGCCCAGAGCTGCCGGTAGCCGTGGTCCAGCAGCAGCCGGATCCGCTGGGCCTGCTCGGTGTCCGTGGCGAACGGGAAGGAGCGCTTGTTCGACCGGGTGAGCACGTACTCGCGCCCGCGCGGTGTGCCGTCCACCAGCACCACGTCCGTCCGGGCGGTCAGCCGCGGCGCGATCTGGTTGTCCGCCTCGACCGACGCCCCGTCCGGGATCAGGGCGGCCGCCCGCACCAGCGCGGCCTCGCTCGGCTTGGCCGACCAGGAGGACGGCACCGCCGGCTGCACCAGCCCGATCGGGACGGCGGCCACCAGCGCGATCCCGGCCGCTCCGAGTCCCAGCTGCCGCGCCCGCCGGACGGTCCGCGCGGGCCGCCCGGCCGCGCTCAGCCGGCCCAGCACCTCGATCCCGGCGGTGAGCAGGACCGGCCAGAGCATCGAGTCGTAGTGCCGGGCGATCGACCAGTGGTTGGGGTTGCTGGAGAGGATCCGCTCGGCCAGGAGCGGCAGCGCGCACAGCACGGTCGCCGAGCGCAGCGGCAGCAGCAGCGTGGTGCCGAACAGCCAGAGCAGCAGCAACGACTTGAGCGGCTGGTCGAAGGCCGCCTGCACCAGCAGGAACGGGTCGTGCAGCAGGTTGCGCAGCGCGTCGCCGCCGTCCGTGCCGAGCGAGCCGTAGTTCCAGTAGTAGCCCGGCTCCCCGCCCATCGCCGGTATCAGCCAGGTGATGGCGACGGCCGAGGCGACCGGCCCGCCCAGCAGCAGCCCGAGGCCGGTGAACCGGCCCGCCCGGTCCTCGGTGCGGCGGGTGCGCAGCAGCAGCACCAGCCCGTACGCCCCGACCATCAGGCCGAGGTCCTCCTTGGTGCAGCACAGCAGGGCGGCGGCGAGCACCACCGTGCCGTACCGGCGCGCCAGGCCGCGTTCCAGCATCAGCAGGGTCAGCGGCACCGCGAAGGCGACCTCGTGGAAGCCGACCCGGGCGGCGACCAGCAGCGGCCAGCCGAGCGCGTGGACCAGGCCCGCCAGGTCGGCGGCCCGCCGGGCGGTGCGCGGCGGGGCTGCGGCGAAGGCGTGCGCGGCGATCCGCCGGATCAGCGGCACCCCGGCCGCGAAGAGCAGCGACTGCCCGATGATCAGCGAGCGCGGGTCGTCCCAGATCCAGTACAGCGGCGCGAGCAGGGCCAGGACCGGCGAGAAGTGGTCGCCGAGCAGCGAGAAGCCGGGCGGGAACTCGTGGTGGTAGCTCTTCAGCGACGAGACGGGCAGCCCGAAGTGGGCGTAGCCGCGCACGCCCTGGTCGAAGATGCCGAGGTCGAAGCCGCCGAGCGAGACCGACGTCCAGCCCTGCAGGCCGATGGCGCACATCACCGCGAAGCAGAGCGCGGTGAGCAGCGCGGTGCGCCGGGCCGGGCCGCGCAGGAGGGCCGTGGCGGCGCCGCGGACGGCGGGAGCGGCGGCGGGTGGGGCGGGAGCGGGAGCGGTCCGGCTGGTCTGGGTGGTCACGTCAGGTCTGATCCGTCCGGTCTGGGTCCGTCGGTCCGGTCCGTCAGGTCCGGTTCGTCAGCGCGGGATCGCGGTCCGGCTCGGTGGCCGGGAGGGCCCGGGAACCGCCGCCGGTGGCGTCCGCGGCCTGCTTCCGGGCGCGGTACACCCGGACCCCGATGACGGCCAGGACGGCGATCCCCATCGGCGGGTAGATCGCGCCGGGCAGCTGCCAGTACCAGTCGACCCCGCGGCCCCAGCGGTGCGGCACCGTCCACATGACGTGGGAGAGGAACACGAGCAGGGTCACGCCGAGCAGGACCTGCCGCGCCCTGGTCCGGGCCTCGACCACCAGCAGGGCGATGAGCGGGATGCACCAGACCCAGTGGTGGGTCCAGCTGATCGGGGAGACCAGCAGCGCGGTGAACGCCGCGCAGACCGCGCCCCAGGCGTCGGCCCGGCGCAGCACCCGCGCGGAGCGCCCGGCGAGCACCGCCACGGCGAGCCCGAGGGCGCCGACCAGCGCGGAGGCGATCAGCCCGACCAGGCCGGGGTCGTTGACGTCGAGCAGCCGGCAGACGGCGCCGCGCAGCGACTGGTTGTCCACGAGGACGGTCACGCCGACCCGGCTCGGGTCCCAGAGGTACGTGGTCCAGAACCCGTACGAGGCGTCGGGCAGCAGGGCCCAGCCGATCAGGCCGGCCGCCAGGAACGTGCCGGCCGAGACCAGCGCGGCCCGGACCCGGCCGGTCAGGAAGAGGTAGACGGCGAACAGGCCGGGGGTGATCTTGATGGCGGTGGCCAGGCCGATGCCCACGCCCTTGAACCGGTTCCGGTCCGAGCGGGTCAGGTCCCACAGGACCAGGCAGAGGATGCCGAGGTTGACCTGGCCGTACTGGAAGGTGGTGAAGACCGGCTCCAGCCAGATGCCCAGGCCGGTCGCCAGGATCACCACGGCGGTGCGGTGCTGCTTCGCCCACCCGGCCAGTTTCAGCGACAGGTGCACGGCCAGGGCGAGCAACGCGTAGTTGAGGAGCATCACCAGGACGCGCAGGATGCTCACGTCGAACCAGGTGCTCGGCACGAAGAGCATCGCGGCGAACGGCGGGTAGGTGGCCGGCAGGTCCCAGCCGGGCAGCCGCATCGCGTACAGGTCCTCGCCCCGGACGACGGCCTGGCCCTCTGCCCGGTAGACCAGCATGTCGACCATGGTGGCGCCGTGGGTGTGCCGGAAGAGGGCGAACACCGCCAGTGACACCGCCGCCACGCAGGAGGCCGCGAGGATCCGGGAATTCGATCTTCCGGTCGCCGGGGTGCCGCCGGGCTCGTCCGGGCCGGACTGCCGCACCCGCCGTGTCAGACCGAACTCGCGCACCGCGATGGCACCCCGTTGAGATAGACCAGATCGTTCCGTCGTCAGCGTCTGGGCCCACCCACCATAACCGACCCCCCTGAGGCCCGAACCGCGTCAGAAACCGTGCCAGGAAGGTGTTGTGATCCCGGCCACGGCGGGCCCGCGGAACACCTCCGGGCCGGCGGAACCGAGTCGGCGTCAGGAAACGCGAAATCCCGCCGGGAGTTGCCTCCCGGCGGGATTTCGGTGGACCGGCCGGAGCCGGTCCGTTGGGTGGAGCTGAGGGGATTCGAACCCCTGACCCCCTCGATGCGAACGAGGTGCGCTACCGGACTGCGCCACAGCCCCAACGAGAAGAAACTCTAGCACCTTTCGGAGGGGGTCCGTGACCACCCCCCGACCGCGGTGCGGACCGGGGGGCGGCCAGGGTCATTCGTTGGCCGCGCGGGGGCGGGCCTCGGGGGCCTGCGGCTCGGCGTACTGGTCGAACAGCGGGGTGGTGCGGGACTCGGCCGGGCGGCCCGCGGTCCAGGTGCCGGGAGCCGACAGGTCGAGGCCGCGGGAGACCCGGGGCGCGACCGGCGCGGTGACGTAGGTCGGCAGCGGGACGGGCACCGGCTCCCAGGAGTCCGGGCCGGCCGCACCGCGCTCGCGCATGCCGTCGACCCACTCCTCGTGCTCGGTCGCCTCGGCCACCGCGGAGGCGGACGGCACCGAGACGGTCGCCTCCTCGGGGTCGGCGGCCAGCCGCAGGTGCGGGCGGCGCGCGGCGCGCACCTCGGCGGGCCCGTCCGGGGCCGACTCCGCCGCGGGCGCCTCGACCGCGACGGCGTCGGCCGCCGGGGCCTGGGCGCGCTGCTGCTCGCGCTTGCGCAGCCGCTCGGCCGCCTGCGCGGCCCGGACCCGGTCGAGCTTCACCTCGTACCGCTGGCGCTCCAGCCGGCGCAGGTGGCCGATGTAGAGGGTCAGGAGGGCCGCCGGGACGGCCGGCACCCAGAGGAAGGCCAGTCCGGCCACCGCCGCGACCACCGCGCCGAGCGCGAAGGAGAGGAAGAGGGCGGTGACCATCCGGCGCCGGCGGGCCAGCAGCCGTGCCCGGCGCTCGACCCCGCCCCTCGGCGCCGGGGCGGGGGCGGGCCGTTCGGCCGGGCGCTCCGCCGGGGGTTCGGGCTCCCGCGCCGCGGGGTCGCCAGGGGCGGCCCCGTCCCGCTCGGGAGGGCCGTCGTTGCTGTGCTCGTCGTCACGCGGTTCGTCGCCCAGGGCCCGGGCTGCCCGCCGCTCCAGCGCCGAACGCCCGGCCAGCAGGCGGATGGCGGTGCTGAAGCGTTCCGTCGGGCGCGCCTCGTTGAGTTCGTCCTGCCTGCGGAGCCACATCGGCACCAGATAGGCGGCCCAGGCCCCTACGATGACGGCGTAGATAAGGCCGCTACTGCTCACGATTCACACCGTACGGGCGGCAGGGAAGGCCTGGCAGCAATTTGACGCGGCGTGTCGTGTGATCAAGCTGATTCTCCGACTATTTTGCCGGCATTTGTGACGGTCCGCTACCGGGTCGATGCCATATCGATATTTCGTTCGAACATATATTCAATTACTTGCTTCGCGACCGGAACTGAGCGCCCGCCAGCGTTCCAGCATCCCCTCGGGGACCTCCTCGTCGGTCAGCGCGTAGACCAAGTGGTCGCGCCAGTCGCCGTCGATGTGGAGATAGCGCGGGCGGATTCCCTCCGAGCGGAAGCCCAGCTTTTCCACCACGCGGCGGCTCGGGCCGTTCTCCGGCCGGATGCAGACCTCGATCCGGTGCAGTCCGAGCGTGCGGAAGCAGTGGTTCACCGAGAGCGCCACGGCGGTCGGGATGATGCCCCGGCCGGCCACCGCCTCGTCGACCCAGTAGCCGATGTTCGCCGAGCACATCGAGCCCCAGGTGATCCCGCCGACGGTCAACTGGCCCACCAGCCGGCCCTCGTGGAGCACCACGAAGGGCAGCATCCGGCCGGCCGAGGCCTCGCCGCGCAGGAAGCGGACCATCTGCCGGTACGTCGGGCGGGGCCCGGCGACCCGGCCCGCCGGGCCGGGCGGCACGGTGGCCTCCCACCGCCGCAGCCAGTCCCGGTTGCGGCGGCTCACCTCCTGCCAGTCCCGCTGGTCGCGGGCCCGGATCGGGCGCAGCGCGACGTCCCCCTCGTGGAGTTCAACCGGCCAGCCGGCGTTCAGTGCCCTCTCCCGGATGCTGGAGCCCCGGGTGCCGGGGCGTCGGGCCGGGGGTGGTCCCCGCCGCCGAGCTGGTCGACGGCGTGGGCGAGCAGCGGCTCCAGCACGGCCAGGCCGTCCTTGACGCCGCCGGTCGAGCCCGGCAGGTTGACGATCAGGGTACGTCCGGCGAGCCCGGCGAGCCCGCGGGAGAGCGCCGAGGTCGGCACCTTCTCCCGCCCGTACGCACGGATGGCCTCGGCGATGCCGGGGACCTGGCGGTCGATCACCCGGGCTGTCATCTCGGGGGTGAGGTCCATCGGCGAGATCCCGGTGCCGCCGGTGGTCAGCACGACGTCGTAGCCGGCCGCGACGGCCTCGCGCAGCGCGGCCTCCACCGGCTCGCCGTCCGGGACGACCCGGGGGCCGTCGACGGTGAAGCCCATCGCGGTCAGGCCGGCCACCAGCAGCGGGCCGCCCTTGTCCGCGTAGACCCCGGCCGAGGCGCGGTTGGAGACCGTGACGGCGAGCGCCCTCACGCGTCGACCTCCGGCGCGAACCAGTCGCCGCTCTTGCCGCCGGTCTTGCTGAGGACCCGGACGGACTCGATGGCGGCGCCCTTGTCCACGGCCTTGACCATGTCGATGACGGTCAGCCCGGCCACCGCGACGGCGGTCAGCGCCTCCATCTCGACGCCGGTGCGGTCGGCGGTCCGCACGGTGGCGGTGATCTCCACCGCGTCGTCCACGACGGCCAGGTCGACCTTGACGCCGGAGACGGCGATCGGGTGGCAGAGCGGGACCAGGTCCGGGGTCCTCTTGGCGCCCATGATCCCGGCGATCCGGGCCACCGCGAGGGCGTCGCCCTTGGGCACGCCCTCGCCGCGCAGCAGCTCGACCACCTTCGGGGAGACCCTCACCCGCCCGGCCGCGACGGCGGTGCGCGCGGTGGTGGCCTTCTCGGAGACGTCGACCATGCGGGCCGCGCCCTGGTCGTCGACGTGGGTGAGGCGGTCGCCGGGGGGAGGTGTCGTCACGGGTGGCTCCAGGGGCGCGCAGGTCGAAGTACCGCGCTACCGTACAGCTCCCCCGGCGCGCCGGGCGCTCAGGACCCGGTGTCGGCGGTCGGCGCGGGCGGGCCGCGCCGGGCCGCTCAGGAGTCCAGCAGCACCACGTCCACCGCGCTGCCGGCGGGCAGCTCGGTGACGTCCTCGGGGACGGTGATCAGGCAGTCGGCCCGGGCCAGCGCGCCGACCAGGTGCGACCCGGCGCCGCCGACCGGCTCGACGGTGCCGTCCGCCGCCGAGTAGCGGCCGCGCAGGAACTGCCGGCGGCCGGCCGGGGAGCGCAGCGCCACCGGGCAGAGCGCGCGGACGACCGGGCGGTGCACGTCGGGGGCGCCGAGCATGGTGCGGATGACCGGGCGGACGAAGAGCTCGAAGGAGATGTAGGCGCTCACCGGGTTGCCGGGCAGGGCGAGCAGCGGGACCCCGTCGGCGCCCCCGATCCGGCCGAAGCCCTGCGGCTTGCCGGGCTGCATCCGCAGCTTGCGGAAGTCGACTCCGCCGTGGGCCTCCAGGACCTCCTTGACCACGTCGTACGCGCCGACGCTGACCCCGCCGCTGGTGACGATCAGGTCGGCCCGGCCGAGCTGCTCCTCCAGGACGGCGCGCAGCCGGTCGGCGTCGTCCGGGACGGCGCCGACCCGGAAGGCGATGGCGCCGGCCTCCTGGGCGGCGGCGGCGAGGGTGAAGCTGTTGGAGTCGGCGATCTGCCCGGGCCCGACCGGCTCGCCGGGCTGGACCAGCTCGCTGCCGGTGGACAGCACCACGACCCGGGGGCGCGGGCGGACCTTCACGGCGGCCCGGCCGATCGCGGCGAGCAGGCCGAGCTGGGTGGGGCCGAGCCTGGTGCCGGCCTCCAGGACCTTCGAGCCGGCCGCGACGTCGCTGCCGCGGCGGCGGATGTGCGCGCCCTCGGCGACCGGGCGCAGGACGCGGACCTCCTCGTCCGGGACCGGCGCGGTCATCGCGGCGGCGGCCACTCCGGTGCCGGTGCCGCCGTCGGTCCACTCGACCGGGGCGACCGCCCGGGCGCCGGGCGGGAGCGGGGCGCCGGTCATGATCCTGGCGGCCTGGCCGGGGCCGACCTTCGGCAGCTCGCCCGCGCCGGCCGCGATGTCGCCGACCACCGAGAGCACCGACGGGTAGGCGTCGGTGGCGCCCTCGGTGTCGGCGGTGCGGACGGCGTAGCCGTCCATCGAGCTGTTGTCGAAGGGCGGCAGGTCGCCGTCGGCGACCACGTCCTCCTCCAGCCGGCAGCCCCGGGCGTCGAGCAGCCGGAGCTCGATCGCGGGGAGCGGGCCGACGGCGGCGAGCACGTCGGCGAGGTGCTCGTCCACCGTCCAGAGGCGGGGGGCCGCCGGTGCCGGGTCCGTTCCGGCGTCGCAGCAGGCTGCGGACGTGGTGCTGTGCTCGGTGGACCCGGTCATCGGCGACTCGCTCTCTGTCGTGTCAGTCCTGCATCTCGGAGCCGACGAACTCCCGCAGCCAGGAGCGGAACTCCGGGCCCAGGTCATCGCGCTCGGCGGCCAGACGGACGATAGCGCGCAGGTAGTCGGCGCGGTCGCCGGTGTCGTAGCGGCGGCCCTTGAACAGCACGCCGTGCACCTGGCCGCCGTCGGCCGGCTCACGGGTGGTGAGCTCGCGCAGGGCGTCGGTGAGCTGGATCTCGCCGCCGCGGCCGGGCGGGGTCTCGCGCAGCACGTCGAAGACCAGCGGGTCGAGGACGTAGCGGCCGATGACGGCGTAGTTCGAGGGGGCCTCGCCGGGCTCGGGCTTCTCGACCAGGTCGGTCACCTGGAAGACGTCCTCGCCGAAGCCGTTGGCCTTCACGGCGGCGCAGCCGTAGAGGTGGATCTGCGAGGGGTCGACCTCCATGAGGGCGACGACCGAGCCGCCGAGCTCCTGCTGGACCTCGATCATCCGGGAGAGCAGCGGGTCGCGCGGGTCGATCAGGTCGTCGCCCAGCAGGACCGCGAAGGGCTGGCCGGCGACGTGCTGCTCGGCGACCGAGACGGCGTGGCCGAGGCCCTTGGGGTCGCCCTGGCGGACGTAGTGCATGTTGGCCAGCTCGACGGACTCCCGGACCCGGGCGAGGCGCTGCTGGTCGCCCTTGCGCGCGAGGAGCTCCTCCAGCTCGTAGGCGCGGTCGAAGTGGTCCTCAAGGGCGCGCTTGTTCCGGCCGGTGACCATCAGTATGTCGGACAGGCCCGCGCTGGAGGCCTCCTCGACGACGTACTGGATGGCCGGCTTGTCGACGACGGGCAGCATCTCCTTCGGGGTGGCCTTGGTCGCCGGAAGGAAGCGGGTGCCCAGTCCGGCCGCGGGTACCACGGCCTTGGTTACCGGAACTCGGGAGTTGGTCGTCGTCATGCGTTTACCTTACTCAGGCACATTTTCGCCCGGCCGAGCGCGGTCGGACGGCTAGGACAGCACGTCGCGGGGCACGGCCACAGTGGCTGGTGTATGGGAAGGGACCGGCTGGGCGAGGGGGTCCCCTCCGGCACAGGCCGACAGACTACCCGGCTTTTCCGAACGGTCACGTTCGGCTGTCGGACCGTACTCCGTACCGGAAGTGACCGTTTCGCGAACCCCGGTGGACGTCCGGTCGCCACGGCGTGACGAGATCCGCCAGCAGTCGCCGCCCGCCGCCCGGGCTTCGGCGAGGGCCGCGTCGGCCGCGCGCAGCAGGACGGCGGCGTGCGCGCCGTCCTCGGGCAGGACGGCGACCCCGGCGGCGGCGGTGAGGCCGTTGCCGTGCGCCGGGCGGGACTCGCGCGTCCCGGAGGACCAGTCGAGCAGCAGGTGGCGGCGGACCGACCAGACCAGCCGGGCGGCGACCTGCGCGGCGCCCTCGGCGCCGGTGTCGGGCAGCACCACCAGGAACTCCTCGCCGCTGTAGCGGCCCAGGGTGTCGGCCCGGCGGATCTCCATCGCGAGGCGCTGGGCGAGGTCGCGCAGTATCGCGTTGGCCCGGCCGCGGCCGTGCTCGGCGATGACCGTGTCGAAGCCGCTGATCTCCAGCATCAGCACGGCCAGCGGGCGGGGGCCGTCGGCCTGGTCGGCGTGCTCGGCGCGGCGGGCCCGTTCGATCTCCCGGTCCAGGGTGAGCTGCAGGTGGCGGTAGTTCCACACGCCGGTGAGCGGGTCGCAGGAGGCGGTGCGCTCCAACTCGGCGCAGCGGTCCTCCAGTTCGGTGATCCGCTCGCGCAGCCGCTGTGCCCCGGCCGCGGCGCCCGCGCGGTCCCGCCGGGCCCTCAGCCCGAGGGCGGTGGCGCCGGCCAGCGCGGGGGCGCTCAGCGCGGCCAGGGCCTGGACCAGCAGCGGGGTGGACAATCGGGGCGCCCTTTCGCGTGGCAGGCTCTGCGCGTCGACGGTCTGGAGACGTGGAGGATCCGGTGCACAACGAGAAGAGCGACCTGAGGACACGGCTGCTGACCCGGCGGCGCGCGCTCTCCGCCGAGGAGCGCGCGACGGCGGGGCTCGCCCTGGCCGGGCACGCCGGGGAACTGGCCGGCCGGGGCGCCACGGTGGCCGCGTACGTCTCCGTGGGGGCGGAGCCCGGGACCGGGCCGCTGCTGGACGCGCTGCTGGCGCGCGGGGTGCGGGTACTGCTGCCGGTGCTGCTCGCGGACAACGACCTGGACTGGGCCGAGTACGCGGGGCCGCAGGCGCTGGCCCCGGCGGGGCGCGGGCTGCTGGAGCCGGTCGGTCCGCGGCTCGGGCCGGAGGCGGTGACGGAGGCCTCCGTGGTGCTGCTGCCGGGGCTGGCGGTGGACGGCACCGGGCTGCGGCTGGGCCGGGGCGGCGGCAGTTACGACCGGGTGCTGGACCGGCTGGGGCGGGCGGGCGTCCGGCCGGTGCTGGCGGTGCTGCTGTACGAGCACGAGCTGTTGGAGCGGGTGCCCGCCGAGCCGCACGACCGGCCGGTGGACCTGGCGGTCACGCCCTCGGGGGTGCGGCGGCTGGGGTGACCCCGGGCGAACGGCGGCGGCCCCGCTCCCTGGTGGGAGCGGGTC
>NZ_JBHWCL010000078.1:0-43242 GCF_042735125.1 Kitasatospora sp. NPDC059599
CCGCTGGACCGGTCCTGCCCGGCCGGTCCAGCGGTCAGGGTCGGCAACGACGGTGCGAGAGGACGGCGCGGGGAGGACGGTTCAGCGCGTCCCGACGGCGGCCCGGACGGCCCGGCGGGCGAGCGCGGCGTCGTCGTAGAGCCGGCGGATCATGATCCGCTGCTCCTCGCCGGCGCCCGGCACGTCGTACAGCCGGATCTCCCGCATCAGCACCAGCACCAGGTTCACCAGGAACGCGTCCCGGGCCATCGTGCCGCCGCTCTGGGCGAGTTGGCTGATCTGCCGGCGTGCCGCGCTGTCCCCGGAGAGCACGCTCCACAGCACCGCCAGGTCGTAGCCGGGCAGGTACCAGCCGGCCTGCTCCCAGTCGACCAGCACCGGGCCGGACGGCGCCAGCAGCATGTTGCTGAGCAGGGCGTCGCCGTGGCAGAGCTGCAGCGGGGTGTGGCCGAGGCCGTGCAGCAGACCGCGCAGGTCGCCGGCGTCCCGGTCGGTGAGCTGGCCCACCGAGTGGTAGCGGGCGATCTCCAACTGGTAGTCCAGGCGCGGCTGGAACACGTCGGTCGGCGGCCGCCAGAGGTTCAGCGTCCGGACCGCGGTGAGCAGCGCCCGCACCTCGCCCGGGGTGGGCGCGTTGACCGGGTGGCGCTCCCGGGCGGCCGGCCGCCCGGGGACGCGCTCCATGACCAGCACGCAGCGGTCGTGGTCGGCCGCGACCAGCCGGGGCAGCCGCACCGGCGGGCGGTGCCGGACGAACGCCCGGTAGACCGCGACCTCGTGGTGGAAGTCGGCCACCAGCTGCTCGAAGTACTCACTCCGCACCGCTTGCGGCGCCAGGCACTTGGCGACCACCGGTGCCCGCCCGATGGTGCCCGCCACCAGGATGTGGCGGCTGCCCTCGCGCAGGACCTGGCGCGGGGTGAACGCGGGACATATCCGCGCGACGCTCGCCAGCGCGGCCCGGACCGACGGGGTCTGCAGCGCCGACGGATCGATCCGCTCCGGCCCGCCCGGCTGGCCGGGCCGGCGGGCGCGCAGCACCTGGCCGTCGGCCTGGCGAGCGAGCGGGATCCGGCCGCCGACCGGCGGGGCGGTCTCGGGGCCGCGCAGCCCCAGCGCGGTGCGGCCGGCCGGGACGACCCGGGTGTCGGTGGCCCGGCCCTCGACGCCGCGCGGGGCCACCGGACGGCTCGCCGGGGGCGCCTGCTTGGGGCCGGGCCGCCCGGCAGCTGCGGTGGGGGGGCGCAGCGCGGTGCGGGTCGCGGTCGGCGTGGGGGTCGTCGCTGAGGAGTACATGGGCTGAGGGTGGTCCCTTCCGGTCCGTCGGCGGGTGCGGCCCCGCGGGGGCGGGGAGGGCGGTGCCGTGTGCTTCCTGGCGTGACGGCGGCCCTGCGGGTGGTGCGGTGAGGCATCGGGTGGTGCGGTACGGCGTCGGGCGGAGCGGTGCTGCGGGCGGTTCGTACGCCGTCGCGGTGCGGCGGGTGGTGCACGGGCGCCGGGCACGGACGCGGGGTCAGGTGACCCCGGTTCGGCGCTGCTCGGGCCGTCCGCACCCTGGGGAATGCGGTCGGCCGGACATGCCGTGGCCGTGCCCGGCGCTCCCGCGCCACCCGGCCGCGCCACCCCCTCGGGTGAGTACCGGGGGCGTCCCGTGACACCGTCGGGGGAGTGCCCCGACGCCGGTGGGACGCCGTCCGACCCCGGGGGGCGAGGTGGCGCACCCCTACAACACACCCGTCGGGCACTGGCTTAGTAGTCTGGCGGGCCCTGGCGAACGGTGGCGAATGCTCGCCTGGCACTTGCCCGAGCCTCTAGCCTCGGAGGAGCCGAGGAACCTGGGGGCTTCATTGAGCAGGGAACCCAACACCCGACTCGCCGACCTGTTCGTCCTGACCGGATGGTCGAAGGGCGAACTCGCGCGGCTGGTCAACCGCCGGGGTGCCGCGATGGGACAGCTGCAACTGTCCACCGACACGTCGAGGGTACGGCGTTGGATCGAGCAGGGGGAGATCCCGCGCGATCCGGTGCCGAGGGTGCTGGCGGCCGTGTTCACGGAGCGGCTCGGCCGTGTCGTCACCACTGAGGACCTCGGTCTGGAACGACACCGGCCCACCAGGTCCGGAGCGGAGCCGTCCGCAGCAGTGCCATGGTCGCCGGATCGAACAGCCGCGGTCCTCACCGAGTTCACGGGAATGGACCTCATGCTGAACCGACGTGGATTGGTGGGCGCCGGAGCCGCGCTCACGGCCGGGGCGGTCATCGCCGACTCGCTGAAGGGCTGGCTGGGCGGGGACGCCGTCGCGTACGCGGCCGCCGTCCCGGGGCCCCGACAGGTGGTCACCGGGGGCGGGGCGCGCCCGGTGGTGGACGTGTACGACGCGGGCCCGGTCGGGCTCGACGAGGTGGAGTCGCTGGAGCGCTCGGTGCAGGTGTTCCGGGCCTGGGACGCGGCCCGCGGGGGCGGGCTGCAGCGCAAGGCGGTGGTCGGTCAACTCAACGAGGTCGGAGGCCTGTTGACGCACCGGCACCCGCCCGCCGTGGAACAGCGGCTGTGGCTGGTCGCGGCCAACCTCGCGGTGCTGGCGGGCTGGATGTCGCACGACGTCGGCCTGGAGCCCACCGCCCAGCGGTACTTCATGATCGCGGCCGAGTCGGCCAAGGAGGCGGGCGACCGGCCGCGGGCCGGCGAAGCGATCTCCCGGGCCGCCCGGCAGATGGTCCACCTGGGCCGGGCCGACGACGCGATCGACCTGATGTCGGCGGCCAAGGCGGCCGGCGGTGAACCGGCGCCCAGAACGCGCGCCATGCTGAACACCGTCGAGGCCTGGGCGCACGCCTCGATCGGGCACTCCCAGGACACCTACCGGCTGCTCGGCGAGGCCGAGGACCTGTTCGCCGAGGACTCGCCGGAGCCGCCGCCGTCCTGGATGCAGGTGTTCGACGAGGCCGAACTGCGCGGCATGCAGGCCCTGGTGCTGCGCACGCTGTCCGAGCACGATGCGGGGGCGGCCCCCGAGGCCCGTCGGCACGCGGAGCGGGTGATCACCCTGCGGGAGGGCACCGGACAGCTGCGCTCGGCGCTGTTCGACCGGATCACCCTGGCCTCGGTGCACCTGATCACGGGCGAGCCGGACGCGGCGGAACTGCAGGCCAAGATGGTGATGAACCTGATCGGCCAGAACTCCTCGCACCGGACCTGGGACCGGCTGCGCGAGATGTACCGGCTGACCGCGGCGTACCGGGGTCTGCCGGTGGTGGACGAGCTGCGGGCCGAGTTGGGGCGGGAGCTGCGGGCGGCGGACGCCAAGAAGCGGCCGCGGCTGACGTGAGGGGCGGGGGCGGCGCGCGGGCTCCCGGGTGCGCGGGGGAGTCGCGGCCCGGTCCGGTGGTGCGGTCGTCCGGTCCCGCGGTGCCCGGTGCCGCGGCCGCGCGGGGTGGTGGCGGGCTCAGTCCGGCGGTGCGGGGCGGAGCAGCATCCGCAGGGCGGTGACGGTGCCGTCCGTGCCGAGGACGGGTTCGCCCGCGCACTCGACGCTGTGGTGCCGTCCGCCGGGCCGGCGGATCCGCAGGGTGCCGGCGGCGACGCGGCCGTGCACCAGGGCGTCGGTCATCATGCGGCGCAGCAGTGGCCGGTCGGCCTCGGGGACGCGGTCGGGCAGCCGGTCGAGGCTGAGCGGGCCGTGGTCCGGGTCGCACCCGAGGAGGAGGTAGGTCTCCGCGTTCCAGCGGATGCCGTCGGTCAGCAGGTCCCATTCGGCGGAGCCGAGGAGGCCCTCGTCGCTGCCGCCGCCGAGGTAGGGGCCGGACGGCTCCCGCGCCGTGCCGTCCACTCTGCCGTCCGTTCCGCTGTCGGCGTCGCCGCCGGTGCCGTCGTGGCCCGTCCCGTCGCCGCCGTCGCGGCCCGGTCGGCCGTCCGCGCCCGGGGCGCTCGTGCCGCAGCCGTCCGCGCCCGTCGGGGCGCCGTCCACCGTGGCGGTGCCCGGCGGGCGGGCGGCGCCTAAGGGCATGTTCATGGCGGGTCCATCGCTCGGATTCGGCCCGCTTTGGGCGGGTCGTACGGGTAGTGAGAAGACTGTCGCACAACGTCCTCATCCTCGTGGGTGATTTGGACAGAACGCAGGCAAAATTCCCCTGGCATATGCCACTGTGGCAGCCGACCTCGTCGCCCTGTGTGCGGCCGCGGGCCCGAGGCGGTAACCTTCGGTGATTCCGGCGCCCGGGCGCCCACCGCAGTACCGACCAGAGACCCCGGCGACGGAAATCCCGTTGCCACTACGACCGCCGCAACGGATGCTGACCTCATGTTCGAGCCAGTGATAGCACCCAGTGCCAGCCTCCTAGGCCTCCTGCAGCGAGGCCGTGGTGACGGGCAGCTCCATGCGCTGGCCGCCGACCGTGCCGAGGCCATCGCTGCGCTGGAGGAGTGCGTCACCAGGGATCCGCGAGCCGACTGGCAGGTCGAGAGCCGCTCCCTCTACTACGCCCGCCTCTACATGGAGCTGGAGGCCTCCCTCGACGGCATCGAGGACCACCTCCACTCCGCCGAGGACCTCGTCACCGACGACGAGAGCCGCACCGGCCTCGCCCTCTCGGTCCTGGGCCACCTCGCCGCCTACGGCCGGCGCGACGCGCTGCTGATGCTGCGCGAGTACGCCGCCACCGGTGCCAACTGGGCCTGGGCCCTCGACGAGCTCGCCCTGCGCGACGACGACCGGGGCCTGCTGCTGCTGGGCACCGCCGTGCTGGACCACTTCCCGCCGGGCCCCGAGGGCGACGCCGAGCTGCGCGAGTTCATCCGCAACGCGTACGAGCCCCGGCCCTGGCGGCTGTGGGCGGCCTACCACCCGCGGGTGGCGGCGGCCGGTGAGCAGTCCCCCTTCGACCTGTGGCAGCGCCAGGTCAACCGCGGCGGGGTCACCCCCGGCTGGTCCACCGCCGACGTGCTGGTCTGGGCCGACCAGGGCGACCTCGGCGGCCTCGGCGCCGACGCCTTCCTCGGCCGTCCCGACGCCCGACCGGAGTCCCCGCGCGACGCCGACCCCGCGGGCGGCCCCGCCGCGGTGGACCGCCGCGCGGCCGCGGCCGCCCGCTGCCTGACCGCCGTCGTCCGGCCCGAGGACCGGCCGGTGCTGCTGGAGGCCGCCCGCAGCGGCCTGCCCGGCGCCCGCCGCGCGGCCCTGCGCTACCTGGTCGACCAACGGGACCCGGCCGCGGTCGAGCTGATCGAGGCCGCCGCCGCCGACGTGGACGACCGGATCGTGCGCGCCGCCCTGGAACTGCTCGGCCGGATGCGCGGCCCCGAGGTGCTGGCACAGGCCCGCCGCTGGGCCGACCCGGCCACCGGCGGCGCCGACAGCGCGCTAGGCGAGGCCGCCGTTCAACTGCTCGCCGACGCCGGTGAGCCGCAGGACGCGCCGCTGGTGGTGGCCGGGCTGCGCCGCTGGGTCTCCGTCCGCGGGGTCGGCGGTACCGGGCTCGGGTCGTTGGTGGACGGTGCGGGGCGGCTGGCCGCCGCCGACGCCGTACCGGTCCTGCGCCACGTCTACGGGGAGGCCGCCTCCTCCGAGCTGCGCGGACGCGCGGCCCGGGCGCTCGCGGCCACCGACGTGCACTTCCCCGAGGGGCCGGCCGTCGAGTGCCTCTGGGACTGCGAGGAGTCCACGCGCGAGCTCGCCGCGCGCCACGTCGCCACCACGGGCGACGCCCGCGTGCTGGAGCGGCTGCGCAGACTCGCCGCCGATCCGGCCGAGGAGGCCGAGGTCCATGCCGCCGTGCGCGGCCGTCTGACCGCCGCCCGGGAGTTCGGGCGTTAGGTCCTCACAGCCGAGTGGGCCGGGGCACCGATCGTGGTGTCCCGGCCCACTGCTCTCTTCGGATCCACCCCCCTCGTCGGGAGCCGCTCCCGGGGCGTTCCGAGGCCGTTCTGAAACGTGGTTCTACTTCACCGCGCCCGCGTCCGGGGTCAGCACGCCGCCGGCCACCAGCCCGATGATCAGGACACCGAGTAGCACCCGGTAGACCACGAACGGCAGGAAGCTGTGGGTCGAGATGTACTTGAGGAACCAGGCGATCGCCGCGTAGCCCACCGCGAAGGCGATCAGGGTGGCCAGGATGGTCGGACCCCAGGCGGGTGCCGGGCCCTCGCCGATCTTGAACAGCTCCAGCGCCCCCGAGGCGAGCACCGCCGGGATCGCCAGCAGGAACGAGTAGCGGGCCGCGGCCTCCCGGCTGTAGCCGAGCAGCAGGCCCGCGCTGATCGTGCCGCCGGAGCGGGAGACGCCCGGGATCAGCGCCAGCGCCTGGGCGAACCCGTAGACGCCCGCGTGCGGCAGCGTGAGGTCGGTGATCGGGCGGGCGTGGCGGACGGCGCGGGTGCGGTCGGCGAAGGCCAGGACCAGGCCGAAGACGATCAGCGTGGTGCCGATGATCCGCAGGTCGCGCAGGTGGGTCTCGATGGTGTCCTGGAACAGCTTTCCGAGGATGCCGATCGGCAGGGTGCCGATGATCACGAACCAGCCCATCCGGGCGTCCGGATCCGAGCGCAGCGCCGGGCGGACCAGTGACCGTGCCCAGGTCCTGACGATCGAGGCGATGTCCCGGCGGAAGTAGATCAGCACCGCCGTCTCGGTGCCGAGCTGGGTCACGGCCGTGAAGGCCGCGCCCGGGTCGTCCCAGCCCAGCAGCGCGGAGAAGACCCGCAGGTGGGCGCTGGAGGAGACCGGCAGGAACTCGGTGAGCCCCTGGATCAGGCCGAGGATGGCCCCGTGGAACCAGTTGATCACCGGGCACCCGCCGGGGGTATCCGTCGGGCAGTGGGCATGGGCGACAGGGGCGGCATGGGCGGGTCCTCGCGGGTCGGAAGGGGCGTGCGGACGACCGCGCCCGCCCGGCCCGCAGGCCGCGCGCGGGCCCGGCGCGCGGCCGATGGTACGGGGTGAAAGTGACAGTTCTTTGTTCACTCTTTGTTCGGTCTTTGCGCACGGGGTCCGTTCCGGGCGTGCGCGGCCCCTTCCGGCCGCGTGCGGTTACTCCGCGGGCCTCGCCCGGACCCAGGTGCGGTCCTCCGTCAGGTACCGCTCGACCGTCAGGCCGGCGTCGGCCAGGGCCTGCTCGAACTCCCCGGTGCCGAGCGGACGGGACAGGAAGGTCTGCGTCCAGGTGCCGTCCGGGAACTCGTACTCGCAGCGGACGGAGTTCACGCCGTCGCCCACGGGGGTGGCGGAGACGAGCCGGGACCACGCGCCGGGGCCGATCGCGGTCTCGCGCGGGACGTTCAGGTGCCAGTCCTCGCCCTCGCGCTGCACCAGGACGCAGCCGCCCTCGGCGACGTGGCGCCGGCACGTCGCCAACAGTCTCTGACGCACCATCACATCACCGGCGTGCACCAGGAAGGAGGCGAGCATGACGACGTCGAAGCGCTCGCCGAGGTCCAGGTCCTCGATCGGGCTGCGCACCGTGCGGACGCTCTCGCGGACCCGTGCCAGCATCTCGGCGGACTCGTCCACGGCCGTCACGGTGAAGCCGCGCTCGGTCAGTGGGTGCGTCATCCGGCCGACACCGCAGCCCAGTTCGAGGATGTTCGCGCCGGGCGGCACAGCCGCCTCGATCACCTCCGGGGCGTTGCCCGCGGGCAGGCGGCTCCACACCTCGACGGCGCAGCCGTCCGGAGTGATCGCGCCCTCGCCGGTCCCGTCGTAGCCCTTGCGTCGCTCGTCCGTCATGTTCCTCATCCGAACACGGGCGGGCGGATGTGAGAAGAGGGCGTCGCGAAGGGCTTGCTAGATACCCTAGGGGGGTATAACTTCGATCATCGACGGAGCGAGGAGAGCGGCGCCGAACGGGCGTCCGGGCACGCGGAGGACGACATGGCACACCCCGCACAGCACCAACACCACGGGCGGCAGGAGCACGAGAATCACGGGCACGAGCGGCACGAGGCCCACGAGGCCCATGAGGTGCACGAGAATCACGGGCATCATGGGACCCACGGGACCCACGGGCCCGAGCACCACGCGAGCCACGGACATGACCACCAGGGGCACGGCGGGCACGGCCACCACCACGCCGACGCCGCCGGCGCAACGAGCTGGCGGACGGCCGCGCAGGCAACGCTGCACTGCCTCACCGGCTGCGCCATCGGCGAGGTCCTCGGCATGGTGGTCGGCACCGCCTTCGGCCTGCACAACGGCGCGACCGTGGTGATCTCGATCGTCCTGGCGTTCGTCTTCGGCTACGCGCTGACCATGCGCGGCGTGCTGAAGGCCGGTCTGGACGTCGGCGCGGCGGTGAAGGTCGCGCTGGCCGCCGACACCGTGTCGATCCTGGTGATGGAGCTGATCGACAACACCGTGATGGTCACCGTCCCCGGGGCGATGGACGCCGGCCTCGGTGACCTGCTGTTCTGGGTGGCGCTGGTGGGCTCGCTGGCCCTCGCGTTCGCGCTGACCGTCCCGGTCAACAAGTGGATGATCGGCCGGGGGCGCGGCCACGCCGTGGTCCACGCCCACCACCGGCACTGACCGGTAACGGCGCCGATCGTGCTCCGAGGCTCCCGAGGCGCCGGAGGTCCCTGGGCGCCCAAGACGCCCAGGTCCCCGAGGCGTCCAGGATTCCTGGGGTTCCCGAGACTTCCGGCCGCGGCCCGCACCGACCCGTTCGACGGCCGGTGCGGGCCGCGGTGCGTTCCGGCCCGCCGGTCGTCACCCGCTGCCGCCTGTGGTCGACCGCTGCCGCCGGCTGCCGCCCGCTACCGCTCGGTGCCGTCCAGCTCGGCCAATGTCGCGTGCAGCCAGGTCAGTTCGGCCTCGGTGGTGGCGCGGGCGATCAGCAGCTGGCCGCGTCGGAACGGGTCGGGGAACTCCTCGGCGCCCATCGGGCGGTCGCCGTCGTAGTAGAAGCTCGCCGGTTCGGAGAGGAAGGCCAGCCGGCGGCGGAGCACCGCTGCCTGGGCGGCTGGGTCCTGGAGGTGGCGCAGGAAGGCGAGCAGGGTGAACCAGCGGTTCTCGTCGCTGATGTCCAGCGGCTCGGGCTCGCGCAACCGGCCGAGGAGTGCGGCGTGGCCGGCCTCGGTGAGGTGCAGGGTGTGCCGGGGGGCGGCGGCGCTGCCGGGCTCGGTCTCGCGGGTCAGCAGTCCGGCGGCCTCCAGGCGCTTGATCGCGGGGTAGAGCGTGCCGTCGCTGATCGGCTGGACGTGCCCGGAGAGCGCCGAGAGGTGACGGCGCAGCTCGTAGCCGTGCAGGGGCCGGTCGTGGAGGAAGCCGAGGATCGCGAGCTTGAGCATGGGGGTCACCCTCTCATGCCGGTCCCTCGTTCCGTAGGTATATCGAAGGCGAGATACCTCGGAGTCGAGGTATGGTCTCGATGGTCCGGGACCTCCCGGCGTTCCCCTGGAAGAGGAGCCCTCGCGATGCGTCACGCCCCCGTCACCCCGCACGGCGACCTGATCCGCTGGATCGAACTGCCCGGTGCCGAGCCCGCCCGGCTCTACCTGCACGGCCTGGGTGCCACCTCGCCGGTCTACTTCGCGGCGGCCGCGGCCCATCCGCTGCTCGCCGGGCGCCGCTCGTTGCTGATGGACCTGCTCGGGTTCGGCATCAGCGACCGCCCGGCGGACTTCGGGTACACGCTGGAGGAGCACGCCGACGCGGTCGCCGCCGCGGTGCGGGCGGCCGGA
Source organism: Kitasatospora sp. NPDC059599 (assembly GCF_042735125.1). Lineage (NCBI taxonomy): Bacteria > Bacillati > Actinomycetota > Actinomycetes > Kitasatosporales > Streptomycetaceae > Kitasatospora > Kitasatospora sp. NPDC059599. The sequence continues at coordinate 9,674 of NZ_JBHWCL010000078.1, forward strand.
CCGGACCGGGTCGAGGTGATCGGCCACAGCATGGGCGGCGCGATCGCGATCGTCCTCGCCCACCGGCACCCCGCGCTGGTCTCGCGCCTCCTCATGGTGGACGCCAACCTGGACCCGATCGCGCCCGACCGTCAGCGGCTCGGCAGCAGCGGCATCGCGGGATACACCGAGGCGGAGTTCCTGGCCGGCGGCCGGGAGGAGGTAGCCGAGCGGGTGGGGCAGTTCTGGTGGTCGACCATGCGGCTGGCCGGCCCGGAGGCGCTCCACCGCAGCGCCCGCCACCTCGCCCGGGCGACGGCGCCGACCATGCGCGAGCTGCTGCTCGACCTCGACCTCCCCCGCACCTTCCTCCACCCGGCGGCGGACGGCGGGCCGGCGGATGCGGACGGGCTCCGCGCGGCGGGCGTCCGGGTGGTCGCCGTCCCGGACTGCGGGCACAACATCATGCTCGACAACCCGGACGGATTCGCCGGTGCGGCGGCGGAAGCGCTCGGCGTGGGCTGAGTGCCCGCACTCGCCCCGGGTCCGGAAGTGGGCCCTGGGTCCGAAGGGGGCGCCTGGGTGTGGAGGCGGGCCCTGAGTCCGGGGAGGCGCGCCCGGGGCCCGCAGAGTGGCCTTGGGTCGGCAGGGGCGCCGCGAGAATTCCGCCCGGCGCCCGTCGAACTCCTGCCCGCGCTCGCCGCGTCCCCGGAGGAGTTCTTCGGTGCGGACGGTCGCGCCTGGGCGGATCGACTGCCCCTCCTGCTACCCGAGTTGACGAACCGACGGGAGCTGCGCCCCGGACGGGCCGGCCCCGCACGGCACCGTCGGGCCGGTGGTGCCCGTGCTGCGCACCGTCGGGACGCCCGACGTGCTCAAGCTGCAACCTGTGGACGACGAGACGGCGGGCGAATCGCTCGCCCTGCGGAACCGGGCCGGGCGCGGCGCCGTCCGGCGACTGAACCGCGAACGGGCCTCGGGCTCCATGCTGGTGGAACGCCTGGACCGGCCCGCTCGCCCCTCGACCTGCCCGCCGTCCTCGCCGCCTGGTGTGTGATCGCCTACCTGTTCCATAGATTGACGAAGCATCAAAAATTGCCAGGAGTAAGAACGTTGGCGGTCGTGGCGGCGGTCCTGCCGGAACGGGCCCCGGCCGCCCTCGCCGCCCTCGCCGCCCTCGCCGATCCGGACGAACGCGGACTGCTCGCCGACTGCGCCGCCGCCGTCCGTGAGGTGCGCGCCGAGCCCGGCGACCGGCTGCTCCACGGGGGCCTGCACGACGGCAACGTCCTCGCCCCGCTCCCGGAGAGCGGCCGCGCGCCCGGCCGGCCCTCGACCCCGAACCGCTCGCCGGGCACCCCGGGTTCGAGCTGCTCCCGGCACTGCGCAACCGCTGGGAGGACCTGGTCGCCGACGGGGGCCGCACCCGGGCGTTGCGGCGTCGCTTCGACCTGCCGACGGAGGAACCGGAGCCGGACCGCGAGGTCGCTGCGGCCTGCGCCCTCGCTCGGGTGCTGCGGAACGCGGCCTGGGCGGCCGAGGACGTCCGGACGGAACCGGAACCGGACCCGGCCCAACGGGCCGTCGCCGAACTGCTGTCCGGTCGTTGGAGCGGGCCGTCAGCGCTCCCGCAACGGCACGAACCGTACCGGCGTCCCCGGCCGGGCCTGCGCGGCGGCCGCGAGGTCGGCGGCCGGGACGACGCCGATCACCGGGTAGCCGCCGGTGGTCGGGTGGTCGGCCAGGAAGACCACCGGCTGCCCGTCCGGCGGGATCTGCACCGCGCCCAGCACCATGCCCTCGCTGGGGAGTTCGCCGTCCCGAGCCCGGGTGACGGCCGGCCCCTCGGTGCGCAGCCCGACCCGGTTGCTCGTCGAGGACACCCGGTACCCGTCGCGGCCCAGTCGGGCCACCGCGTCGGCCGTGAACCAGTCCGCGCGCGGGCCGAGCCGCAGCCGCAGCACCAGTTCGGCCGGGGGAGCGGGCAGCGGCACCAGGTCGGGCCGGGCCGGGAACGGCGTCGGAGTGCCGACCGGCAGCCGGTCGGCGGCGGTCAGCGGGGCCGGCCCCAGGCCGGAGAGCAGGTCCGCCGAGCGGCTGCCGAGCACCGGGGCGACGGCGATCCCGCCCGCCACCGCCAGGTAGCCGCGCACCCCGTCGGTCGCCGCACCCACCTCGACCACCGCCCCGTCCGGCACCACGACCGGCGCGCCCCACGCCGCCGCCCGTCCGTCCACCCGGACGGGCGCGGGGGCGCCGGTGACCGCGACCACGACCGCCCCGACGGCCCGCAGGGCGACCCCGCCGAGCGTGGTCTCCAGCCCGGCGGCCCCCGGCTCGTTGCCCACCAGCCGGTTCGCCGCCCGCAGGGCCGGCTCGTCCAACGCCCCGGCCCGCGGCACCCCGAGGTGGGCGACGCCGTGACGCCCGAGGTCCTGGACCGTGGTCAGCGGTCCGGGCCGCACCACCACCAGCTCGCTCATCGCCGCCTCCTCACACCCGGCCGACCACACGCACGCCCGACGGAACGGCTCCGGTCGCCGGCTCCACCCGCGTCGGCCGGGTCCACCCGGTCGCCCCCACGGCTGCCCTCGCGGTCGCCCCCGCGGTCCCACCGCGCACCGCCCCGAGGGACGGTACCGGCTCCGCCGCGCAGCTCACGCCCGTACCGCCGAGAACCGGACCCGGACACCCGGGGCCAGCAGGGCCGGGGGCTCCCGCCCGGTGTCCCAGAGCGGCAGCGCCGTACGGCCGATGAGCTGCCAGCCGCCGGGGGAGGGGTGCGGGTACACGCCGGTGTACGGGCCGGCCAGGGCGACCGAGCCGACCGGGACGGAACTGCGCGGGGTGGCCCGGCGCGGCACCTCGTACCGTGCGGGGAGGCCGGTGAGGTAGCCGAAGCCGGGGGCGAAGCCGCAGAAGGCGACCACGTACTCGGGCCCGGTGTGGATCCGGACGGCCGCTTCCTCCGAGACCCCCCACAGTGCGGCGACCTCGGCCAGGTCGGCGCCGCCGTACACGGTCGGGACCTCCAGCAGCGACCCGCGGTCCGCCTCGACGGCCGTGGGGCGGGCGATGCGCAGCAGCCGCGCCACCGCCTCGACGTCCGCGACACCGTCCAGCAGCACCGTGCGGGCGGCCGGCACCAGTTCCGCGACCTCGCCGAGCGCGCCCGCCTCCCGCCGCTCCCGCAGCCATCCGTACAGCGCCGTGACCTCGGCCGTCCCGGGCAGCTCGACCAGCAGCGCCCGCTCGCCGACCCGCCGGACTGCGCCGACCGTCTGCTCCGTGCCGCCCCGTTGTTCCACGCCCGCAGGTCGTTCGGCTCCGCCGGGACGCCCGCCGTCGCCCGCAGCCCCGCCGTCGCCCGTCACGTGAACGCCTCCACCCGGACCCCGGCCGAGGCCAGGGCGCCGCGCACCCGCCAGGCGAGCTGGGCGGCGCCGGGGGTGTCCCCGTGGACACAGAGCGAGCGGGCCTCGACGGTGATCCGCTCCCCGCCGAGGGACTCCAGCGCGCGGTCCCGGGCGATGTCGACGGCGCGGGTGATCACGGCCTCGGGGTCGTGCACCACCGCGCCCGGTTCGCGGCGGGGGACGAGGGTGCCGGCGCGGGTGTACGCCCGGTCGGCGAAGGCCTCGGTGACCACGGGCAGCCCGACGCCCTCGGCGACCTCCAGCAGCCGGGAGCCGGGCAGTCCGAGGACGGGCAGCGGCCCGTCGCAGACCGCGCCCGCCCGCAGCACGCCGGCCACCACGGCCTCGGCCTGCTCCGAGTCGGCGACCACCCGGTTGTAGAGGGCGCCGTGCGGCTTGACGTAGGAGACCTTCGAGCCGGCGGCGCGGGCGAAGACCTGGAGGGCGCCGATCTGGTACGCGATCTCGTCCGAGAGTTCCTCCGGAGGGACGTCCATCGCACGGCGGCCGAAGCCGGCCAGGTCGCGGTAGGAGACCTGGGCGCCGATCCGGACGCCGCGCTCGGCGGCCAGCGCGCAGACCCGGCGCATCGTCGACGGGTCCCCGGCGTGGAAGCCGCAGGCGACGTTGGCGCTGGTCACCACGGACAGCAGTGCCTCGTCGTCGGTCAGCGTCCAGCGTCCGAACCCCTCGCCGAGGTCCGCATTGAGATCGATCACCGCATCGGCCACGCCCGTCCGCCTCCCAGCAGCTGTTGAGCCAGATGGTAGGGCCTGCGGATGAAGGCCGTTGTCCGTGACCCGGGCCCGGAGGCCTGCGGCGTGTGACCCGGCCTGCGCGCCCCGCGTGGCGCCGCCCCGGGGTGTGTGGCCCGGCTCGACTCAGCGCGCGGGCAGCGGTTCCCGGAAGGAACGTTCCAGCGGACGCAGGGCCCGCAGCACGATCAGCAGGGGGATGACGCCGAAGACCCCGAACGACATATCGATGAATCGCCAGACCACCGGGATCCCTCGCAACGGTCCGCAGATCAGGGCCAGCGGGATGACCGCCCCGCAGGCGAGCGCGGCCCAGCGGATCACCCAGACGTTGCGGACCGGGTCCTTGAGCGGACCCCAGAACGCGGCCCCGATCACCAGGTGGGCGAAGGCCAGCCAGTCGGTGCCGTAGGCCAGGAAGGGGTAGCTCCGGTTGGTCTCGGCGATGCCGGTGTGGACCCGTTCGAACCAGGCCGTCACGGCCGGGAAGTGGTCGGTCAGCGGGGCGGCGGGGCCGGTGGTGAAGTCGACCAGCAGGCGGGTCTCGGTCTCCAGCGGGAAGGCGGTCAGGCCGCTGAGCACCAGACAGACCAGGAAGAACCACAGCAGGCGCCGGACCTTGCGAAGGATGACCGCGGGATCGCCGTCCATGGTGTGCACCTCGTCCACTCGAACACCTCCGTGCCGGGCACGCCGGGCGCACCCGGCGTGCCGAACCTGCAGGCGGAGCCTTGTCCCGTCTGCGCGGGACCGACTCTAGACCTCCCTTTTGAACATGTTCAACTAGCCCTCGACCGGGCGGCCCCGACGCCGCGCGGGAACGCGACGCCGCGCAGGACACGACGCCGTGCAGGGCCGCGACGCCGCCCCGGGAACACGGCGCCGCCCCGGGCCCACCGCGCCGCCGGACGTCCGGAAACGCGTCGGTGCCCGGGCGCCGAAGCACCCGGGCACCGAGAGCGGTCGCTACGCCGTGTAGGTGTACGTCACCGGCGCGCTGGTCCCGCCCGCCGTGGTGACCGTGACGCCGACCGGCCCGGTCTGGGAGCCCGCCGGAGCGGTGGCCGTGCAGAAGGACGGGCCGCAGGAGACGTGCGTGGCCGGCACTCCGCCGAACGCGACCGTCCCGTACGTCAGGTTGCTGCCGATCACGTTGACCCGGGTGCCCCCGGCGACCGTGCCGGCGGCCGGGCTCAGGCTGCTGACCGCCGGGGCGGGCGGGGCCGGGGGAGCGGCGCCGGTGTAGTCGAAGGCGGTCGACGCGGCGGCGGTGCCGCCGGGCGTCACCACGCTGACCGGCGCGCTGCCCGAGCCGCCCGGCGTGGTCACCGTGCAGGCGGTGTCGGTGCAGCTGCCGGGCGCCGGGACGCCGCCGACCAGCACCATGCCGTGGGAGAGGTCGGTACCGCTGACGGTCACCGCGGTGCCGCCGGTGCCCGGGCCGGTGGTGGTGTCGACGCCGGTGACGGCCGGGGCGGCCTGGACGGTCGCCGGCAGGTAGCCGTGGGTGCCCAGGTCGTACCTGGAGACGTGGCCGGTCGGGTCGGTGTCGTTCGGGTTGGCAGCCGTCACCGTGATCACGCCGGTGATCGGCACCCCGGGCGTGGTGCGCAGGTTGAGCTTCATGAACTCGCTCTTCCCGACCACGCGGGTGCCGGTGAGCACGGCCTCCAGGTGGCGGCCGTCGGGCGAGAGCGTCTCGGTGAAGGTGTAGTCGTACGGCGTGGAGTAGAACATCGCGCCGTCGGTGGTGACGCCCGGGGGCAGGTCGACGGTGAAGTGGGTCGGGCCGGTCAGGTCCGAGGTGCCGGCGGACACCCAGCTCGCCGACATGTTGCCGGAGGTGAAGAAGCCACCGGGGTAGTTCCCGCTCTGCGACACGGTCACGTGCTGCGCGGAGGTCGATGCCGTGGCGGCCGGCGCGGCCGCGGCGGCGCCGGTGGTGAGGAGGGCACCGGTGGTGAGGGTGGTCACGGACAGCGCGGCGGCGAGGCCCGCTTTGGCCAGTCGGGTGATCATGCGTCGATCATCACCGAACTATTGCGCCGCCCTCACGGCTTTCTCGAATGTCGGTTCGAGAATGGCGGAATACCGGTGGAACACCGTTCCGAAAATCACCCCCGGACGGCCTCCCACCTGCCGTTCCGTCCGCCCGCAAGGTCCGTTTCGGTCGATGTCGGTGCGAACCTCTAATCTTGTCCTCCGTGACCGCCATCGCAGACCCGCCCACCGAGCCCGGCCTCCGCCCGTCCGCCGGCCCGGCCGTCGCGCGCCCCGCGCCCGGCCCCGCCGCCGACGAGGGCCTGGCCCGCCGGCTCAAGGCGCTGGCCTGCACCGCCCCGCTGCACGACCTGGACAACCGCAAGGTCAACCTGGCCGGCGAGTACGGCGGCTACGCGATGGCCGAGGTCGGCCTCGCCGCGATCGACCTGGTCACCCTGAACATGGACTTCGACACCGGGGCCGACCGCGACATAGTCCTCGCCCGCCTGCTGCCCCGGGTCGCCGCCCAGGCCGCCGACCGCCCCGTCACCGAGCACGAGCGGGTCGCCCGCTGGGTGCTGGAGTCGCTGATCAACGTGGGCAGCGTGGACCGCGGCTTCCGCGCCGTCTACGGCACCTTCGGCGCGGACGGCGAGTACGTGCGCCGCGACTACGACTTCAAGCTGATCGAGGAGGTCCCCGGCCCCGACGGCGGCGTCTACCTGCGCACCACCGACGAGGCGGTCAACGTCCTGGTCGGCGCGCTCGACACCGACGTCACCTCGGCCCAGATCGCCGCCGAGGTCAAGCTGGAGGTGCTGATCCGCCGCGGCCGCCTGGCCGACGCCCAGCTCGCCGCCGAGCAGGCCCGCTACCGCACCGTCCAGTACGCCGAGACGCTGCGCCGCGCCCTCGACGCCACCCGACGCAACGTCCGCGCGGTCGACTGGATGCGCGCCGTCCCGGACCTCATCGAGGAGGCGCTGGACCACATCGCCGACCGCTACCGGCACGAGAACGCGATTCTCACCAACATCCGCAAGGCCCGCGACGAGGCCGAGCCCCACACTCCGGAAGGGGCGGAGCACAAGCGCCGCGCCGCCGAGCTGCTCGACATCGTCAAGGACTGCATCCGCCGCCACACGAAGCTGCAGACCCGCCTGCTGGAGGCCGGCCCGCTGTTCCGCGCCGAACAGGACCGGCAGGCCTTCGCCACCCCCGGCGCCCGCAGCGGCATCGACCTGTACGGGCAGCTGCTCGCCCCCGTGCTGCGGCTGCCGGTGGAGCAGGCCGCCCGCCCGACCGACGCGTTCTTCGCCCGCGGCGCCGGCCTGCGCACCCCGGTCTCGGTCCGGGTCGCCGACCTGGTCGACCTGCTGCTCACCCCGCCGGTCGAGCGCGAGCACCTCGGCGCCGAACTGCCCGACCCGGACCTGGTCGCCACCCCGGACGACAGCCGGTTCTCCGAGGCCCAGCTGGAGGCGGCGCTGGTCCTGCTCGACCTGCCCCCGGACGCCCCCCGCCGGCTCTCCGGCCTGCTCGCCGACGCCCGTGCGCAGGACCCGGACCTGCCGTACCTGGTCGCCCTGCTGTCCGTGCACGCGGCCAGCCCGCCGGTCGGCACCGCCTACCGCCAGGGAGAGGAGCGGCTGCTGTTCGCCGTCGACGACGGGACCCCGCTGCGCGACGCGGAGTTCGGCGGCGCCGACCTGATCGTCGGCAGCGCCCTGCTCGACGCGGTCGGCATGGCCGCCGACCGCAAGGACGCCGGCTGAACGGCCTTGACGCACCACCGGAATCCCCGCGGCGGAACCCACCGCGACAGCGGCCGCGGCCGCGACGACGACAGCCCCGACACCACCAGTCCCGACACCGCCAGCAGCGACAGCAACAGCCCCGAGGAGCACCGCCCGTGACGACCCACCACGACACGTCCTGGGCGACCGAGACCGAACCGGCCGCCCCCGCGCCGATCACCCCGGCCGACGTCGCCGACGCCGCCCGGCTGGTCTCCTTCGGCCTGCAGGCCAAGCTGCTGCCCGCCCGCGACGTCGAGTACGCCGAGCTCGTGCGCCGCCACCGCGAGGACCCGCCGTTCGCCCGGCTCGCCGACGCCGTCGCCACCGGCATGGGACTGGTCGTCCTGGAGGTCTCGCCGCGCGCCGGCATGGCCGTGGCGGCCGCCGAGGACTCGCTGTTCGCCGTCCGGATGGGCGACTACTCGCGCCGCGCCGCCTCCGAGTCCACCGACCGCTTCCTGCACGGTCTGGCCCACCTGGCCGTCGCCGCGATGGCCTTCCCCCGCCCCGAGGACCTCGCCGACGACGCCTACCTCGGCCGGATCACCGTCAACGGCGTCGACGCCTTCGTCCGCCAGGCCTGCCGCCGGCTGGAGGAGCAGGCCGACGTCGAGGGCGCCAACACCGACCCGCAGTCCGACGCCCCCGGTCTGGAGGCCGCCTGGCGGGTCTGGGCCCGGCGCACCGCCACCGGCGCCACCAAGGACGCCCGCCGGCTCTCCGGCTCCACCATCGGTATCGTCGCCAAGGCCGTGATGTTCCTGGTCGACTCCGGCTTCCTGCAGAAGGTCTCCGACGACTCCGGCGGCACCTACCGCACCACCGCCCGCTACCAGCTGCAGGTCCGCGACCTGGCCGGCAGCGCGGCCATGGCCGAACTGCTCGACCTGGGCGTCGTCCCGGTCTCCGACGGCACCGCCACCCTGCTGCCGCCGGACACCTCCGACGAGCTGGTCGCCGACGCCGGCCTGCCGTTCCACTCGCTCTGACAACCCCATAGACGCACGGAGAACCGCCGCACATGTACGAGCTCAACCGGGTCCGCCTCTACTCGATCGGACCGGCCGGCGCCCGCTACGCCGACACGGTGCTCGACCTGCGCGGCGTCGGCGAGCCCGTCGCCGACCCGGCCCCGCAGCAGATCGGCCTGTTCGGCGAGGAGCCCGACGGCCCGGTCCGCCGCCCCGCCCCGGCCGGCGTCCTCTTCCTGGAGAACGGCGGCGGCAAGTCCGTCCTGCTCAAGCTGATCTTCTCGGTCATGCTCCCCGGCCACCGCAACACCCTGGGCGGCGCCAGCTCCGGTGTGCTGCGCAAGTTCCTGCTCGCCGACGACTGCGGCCACGTCGCCCTGGAGTGGCAGCACACCGTCACCGGCGAACTGATCGTCGTCGGCAAGGTCAGCGAGTGGCGCGGCCGCCAGGTCTCCTCCGACCCGCGCAAGTTCGCCGAGACCTGGTACTCCTTCCGCCCCGGCCCCGGCCTCACCCTCGACTCCCTGCCCGTCTCCGAGCGGGTCAGCCTGGCCGGCGACCAGAAGGCCCGCGGCCGGCGCCGCACCATGAAGGGCTTCCGCGACGCCCTCACCGAGGCCGGCAAGGCCCACCCGTACCTCGACCTGGTCTTCGAGGACGGCCACGACCGCTGGACCGAACACCTCGGCGAACTCGGCCTCGACCCCGAACTCTTCCGCTACCAGCGCGAGATGAACGCCGACGAGGGCGAAGCGGCCGGCCTCTTCGCGGTCAAGCACGACAGCGACTTCACCGACCTCCTGCTGCGCGCCGTCACCGACACCCGGGACACCGACGGCCTCGCCGACCTCGTCCACGGCTTCGCCGCCAAGCTCGGCCGCCGCTCCGAACTCACCGCCGAACGCGACTTCACCGCCGGCTCGCTGGACCTCCTGGAGCGCATCGCCGAGGCCACCACCGCCCGCGAGACCGTCCGCGAGGCCCACCGCACCGCCGAACGCCGCACCCGCCGCCTCGCCCACGCCCTCACCTCCCGGGCCACCGCCGAACGCGACCGCGCCCAGGACCTCGCCATCGAGGTCGCCGCCGCCGCGAGCGCCGTCACCGCCGCCGAGTCCGACCGCACCCGGCACACCCTGATCGCCGACGAACTCACCTACCGGCACGCCACCCTGAGCCTCGCCGCGGCCACCACCGAAGCCGCCGCGCTGCGCCGCGAGCTGATCGACGCCCGCACCCTGCACTCCGCCTGGCAGGCCGCCGAGGCCGTGCTGCGCCAGCGCGCCGCCGCCGACCGGGTCACCCGGGTCGCCGCCGCCATCCGCGAGGCCGAGCTGGACGCCGCCCCCGCGCTCGCCGCCCGCGCCCGCGCCGCCACCGCCCTCGCCCGCGCCCTGGAGGCCGCCGCCGCGGCCGCCGAGACCCGCGCCGACACCGAGGAGCAGCGCGCGGGAGAGCTCCAGGAGGACGGCGCCAAGGCCCAGTCCGACGCCACCGAAGCGGCCACCGCCGCCCAGAAGGCCCGCAGCGAGGCCGACCACCTGCGCCAGCGCCTCGTCGAGGTCGAGCAGGAGACCGAAGCCGCCGTCGAAGCGGGCTTCATCGACGCCGACGGCGACGTGGACCCGGCCCGCGCCGCGCTGCACGCCGCCGACGTCGAGAAGGCCGCCACCGCCTCGCTCGCCCAGGCCCGCACCGCCGCCGAGTCCGCCGCCGCCCGGCTGCGCGAGGCCGCCGCCGCCACCTCGCGCACCGAACTCGCCGCCGAGCGCGCCGGCGACGCCCGCAAGGCCGCCGCCCGGGCCCTGGCCGGCGAGCAGCGCACTGCCGCCCTGCTCGCCACCGAACAACGCCTCGCCGACCTGCTCTCCCTGACGCCCTACCAGGACGACGCCGAGGAGGACGCCGGCTTCCTCACCCCCGCCGTCCTCGACCGCAACGCCGAGTACCTGCGCGAACTCCTCGACGAGGCCATCGCCACCGCCGAGCGCACCCTGTTCGACCTCAGGACGGCCGCCGCCGACGACTCCCGCATCCTCGCCGCCCTCGGCGACGGCGGCCTGCTGCCGCCCGGCCCGGACGTGCTCGCCACCGTCGAGTACCTCGCCGAGCACGGCATCCCGGCCCTGCCCGGCTGGCGCTACCTCGCCCAGTCCGTCGACCCGGCCGACCACGACGCGATCCTCGCCGCCCGCCCCGAACTCGTCGACGGCGTGGTCGTCACCGACCCGTCCTCGCTGGAGCGCGCCCGCGAGGCCCTGCAGACCGCCGCCCTGCTGCCGCGCTCCACCGTGGCCGTCGGCGCCGCCGCCTCGCTGATCGCCCCGATCACCGACGAGCCCGCCTTCTTCCTCGTGCCGCCGAACCCGGCCATGCACGACGAGTCCGCCGCCGACGGCGAGCGCCGCGACCTGCGCGCCCGCGCGAGCGCCCGCGAGGAGCACATCCGCGAACTCGCCGGCCGCCTCGGCGCCGACCGGGCCCTCGCCGCCCGCCTCGCCTCCTGGCACGCCAGCTGCCCGCCCGGCACGCTCGCCGAACTCGCCGCGGCCGCCGAGGCCGCCCGCGAGCACGCCGAGCACTCCGCCGCCGCCCTGGCCACCCTGCGCGCCGACCACGACGAGGCCGAGACCGACCACGCCGCCGCCGCCTCGGCCCACGAGGAGCACCGCGAGGCCGCCCAGCGTGCCCGCCGCCGCGCCGACGCCCTGTCCGGTCTCGCCTTCCGCCTGCGCGAGCGCGCCACCTGGGCCCGCCGCCAGCGCGAACTCGCCGAGGACGCCGCCGAGTGCGACCGCCGCCAGGCCCTGCGCGCCGAACGCGCCCGCACCTGCGACGAGGACCGCCGCGCCGCCCAGCGCGCCGCCGACGACGCCCGCCGCACGGCCCGCGCGCTGCGCGGCGAACGCGCCGAGATCCCCGCCGCCGAGCAGACCGACGAGCCCGCCGACACCGCACCCGCCGCACTCCCCGCCCTGCGCGAGGCCTACCGCGCCGCCTCCCAGCTGTACGAGAAGGTCGGCGTCGGCGCCGACCTGCGCGCCGAACAGGCCCGCGCCGAGGGCGACGAAGCGGCCGCCGCGACCGAACTCGACCGCCTCACCAACAAGGTGCGCACCCGCGCCGAGGAACTCCTCGGCAGCCCCGACGGCGCCGACGGCCCGGCCCGCCAGGCCGCCGCCGCCCGCGCCGAGGAACTGGTCGCCACCATCGAGGCCCGCTCCGCCACCGCCAGCGAGCAGCTCGGCCGCCTGCGCGGCGACGCCGAGCGTTCCGCTCCCACCGACGGCGAGGCCCACACCGAGCTGCCCGAGGACCTCGTCCCCACCGACCCCGAGCACGCCCAGGCCCTGCTGCGCACCGCCACCAGCCGGCTCGCCGAACGCCGCGAGGCCCTGGACGCCGCCCGCACCGCCCACGCCGACCTGCAGCGCACCTTCGACACCGCGCAGGCCTCCGCCGCCGACTTCGACGAACTGGCCGGCCAGCTGCGCGACGGCCTGCGCGACCACCAGGAGGACCCGGAGGACCCGGTCGAGCCGTACCTCGGCGGCCTCGCCGACGCCCGCACCGGCGCCACCGAGGCCCGCCGCAGCCTGCGCACCGCCGCGGGCGAGTTGTCCAGCGCCGAACTCGCCGTCCGCGACGCCTCCGACGCCCTCGTCCGGCACGCCAACGCCGCCCGCTACGAGGCCGTCCGCACCCCCGCCCGCCAGCAGATCCGCGAACTCCCCGCCTCGGCGCTGCCCGAGCACGCCGCCGCCTGGGCCGCCGCCTTCGCGCCCCGGCTGCGCGTGCTCACCGACGAACTCGCCCAGCTGGAGAAGAACCGCGGCTCGATCGTGGACCGCCTGCGCGGCCTGGTCGAGTCCTCGCTCACCACCCTGCGCGCCGCCCAGCGGCTGTCCCGGCTGCCCGAGGGCCTGGGGGAGTGGTCCGGCCAGGAGTTCCTCCGGATCCGCTTCGAGGACCCGGACCACGCCACCCTGGTCGAACGCCTCGGCGAGGTCATCGACGAGGCCACCCGGGCCGCCGTCCGGAAGAACAGCGACCTGCGCCGCGACGGCATGTCCCTGCTGCTGCGCGGCGTCGCCGCCGCGATCGGCCCCAAGGGCGTCAGCGTCGAGATCCTCAAGCCGGACGCGGTGCTGCGCGCCGAGCGGGTCGGCGTCGGCCAGATGTCCGACGTCTTCTCCGGCGGCCAGCTGCTCACCGCGGCCATCGCGCTGTACTGCACGATGGCCGCGCTGCGCGCCAACGACCGCGGCCAGTCCCAGCTGCGGCACGCCGGCACGCTGTTCCTGGACAACCCGATCGGCCGGGCCAACGCCACCTACCTGCTGGAGCTGCAGCGCGCCGTCGCCGACGCGCTCGGCGTCCAGCTGATCTACACCACCGGTCTGTTCGACACGACCGCGCTCGCCGAGTTCCCGCTGGTCATCCGCCTGCGCAACGACGCCGACCTGCGGGCCGGGCTCAAGTACATCTCGGTCGAGGAGCACCTGCGCCCCGGTCTGCCCGCCGCACCGGACCCGGACGGCCCGGCCATCCACGGCGAGATCACCGCCACCCGGATGTTCAAGCGCCCCGCGGAGGTTCCCGCCCAGCCGTGAACTGATTAGCGTGACCGGCATGCTGACGATCGCGCACCTCAGTGACATCCACCTCGGCCAGGTCCACCGCCGGGACGGCGGCAGGCGTGCCCGGCGGCGGGCCGAGCAGGTGGTGGCGTACCTCGACGCCCTGCCCGGCCCGCTGGACGCCGTGCTGGTCACCGGCGACCTCGCCGACCACGGCCTGGCCGAGGAGTACCGGCAGGTGGCCGAGGTGCTGGCCTCCCGGCACCCCGTGCTCACCTGCCCGGGCAACCACGACTCCCGGGCGCCGTACCGGGAGGTGCTGCTCGGCCGGGCCCCGGCGCAGGGCCCGGTCAACCGCCTGCACGAACTCCCGGGCGCCGACGTGCTGATGCTCGACTCGTCGATACCCGGGCAGCACGACGGCCTGCTGGACGAGGAGACGCTGGACTGGCTGGACGCCCGACTCGCCGCCGGGCGCGCCGGGGTGCCCGCCCTGGTCGCCTTCCACCACCCGCCGGTCGACCTGCACCTGCCGAGGGTCGACGGGATCCGCCAGTTCGGCGAGGCCGGCCTGGCGCGGGTGCTGCGGCGTCACCCCCGGGTGGTCGCCCTGTTCTGCGGGCACTCGCACACCGCCGCCGCGACCACCTTCGCCGGTCTGCCGCTGCTGGTGGCGCCCGGCGTGGTCTCCACCGTCACCCTGCCCTGCGAGGGTGGGCAGGGCATCTCCTTCGACCACCCGCCGATGCTCGCCTTCCACGTCCTGGACGGGGAGGGCCGGATCACCACCCACTACCGGGTCGTCCCCGTCATGGACTGAGTGCTCGGGAGTCGGCCGACGGCGCAGGATCCCCGGTGAGTTCGGCGGGCGGGGCGATCGAGGAGGAGCGCTCCGTCTCGTCGATCCGGGTCGGGTCGGTGATCGTGCCCCGGTGTCACCAGCAGAGCCGGGGCGAGAGCGGACCCGGGTTCTCCGAGTGGACGCGGACGGCGGGCGTGACCAGGTCGTCGACCGCGCCGGCCGGCTGCGGTCCGGTCAGCGGGCGGAAGCGCGGTAGCCCCGGTTGGGCACGGTGAACAGGGCACCCTGCTGGGGGAGTTCGTGTCCGGTCTCAGGGGCGGGGGGTCGACACCCGCGACTGGTGCGGCGGTTGCGGCGGCTGCTGGTGGGGCTGCTGTTGCGGCTGCCGGTACACCGACTGCTGCGGCTGCCGGTGGACGGACTGGCCGGGGCGCGGGAACGGGCGGGCGGCCAGCGGTTCCGAGGGCGTGCGACTGCCCGCCATCGGGTACGCGGAGCCCGGCGGCCGCATCCGCTGCGCGGCGACCTGGCGGGAGATCAGGATCTCCAGCAGGCACCACATGGTGCCGAACACCCCGAGCCCCATGGCCATCAGCGCGGGCGTCAGCATCCAACTGCCCGCGTACGAGGACAGGGTCGCGACGACCGCGCCCACCAGGGTGAAGGCGAGGGAGAGCACCGCCCGGACTGCGGCGGCGCGCACCTCGTCGGGAAGGCGGCGACGGCGGCGTGGCACGGACATCGAGCGACCCCCAGGCGCGGATTCGGCAGCGGGCACGGAACGGGCGCACACGAAATGCGCCCCCCGGCTCACTCTGCCCCACCGAACCAGGACTATGCGTCCGAATGCACCGAACTACCGCCAAACCGTGTCATCCGGCCGTGTCGCCCGGTCGTCGGGCCGTGTCGCCCGGTGTCGGGCCGTCCGGTCCGGCCGTGCCGGTCCGGCCGTGCCGGTCCGGGCGGTGCCCGGACGGAGGGTCAGCTCAACTGTTGGTTGAGCTCCTCCAGCGCGCCGGTGACGATCGTCCGCATCGCCTGCTCGGCCTCGTCGGAGCGGCCCGAGCAGATCGCGTCGGCGACCTCGCGGTGCAACCGGATCGCGTACGGCTCCGGCTGATGGGGCATCAGATGGTACTCGGTCCGGCCGGTGAGCACCGCCCCCACGGTGTCCCCGAGGTGGGCGAACATCTCGTTGCCGGAGGCGCGCAGCACCAGGGCGTGGAAGGCGATGTCGTGCCCGAGGAAGGTGGTCAGGTCGGCATCGCGCGCGGCGACTGTCAACTCCACGGCCAGTGAGCTGAGTTCGCGCCGGTCGTCGTCGGTGGCGTGGACTGCGGCGAGCGCCGCCGCGGCCGGCTCGACGGCCACCCGCAGCGAGCCGAGCGAGCGCAGCTGGGCGGGCCGGTCCGATCCGGCCAGGCGCCAGCGGATCACCATCGGGTCGAAGACGTCCCAGAGCGACTTCGGCAGCACGGTGATCCCGACCCGCCGCCGGGAGGCCACCATGCGCATCCCCTCCAGGATCCGCACGGCCTCCCGGACCACCGTCCGGGACACCCCGAAGCGCTCCTCCAGCTCCTCCCCGCGCAGTACCGCGCCCTCGGGAATCTCGCCGGACGCGAGCGCCGGTCCGAGCTCGTCAAGCAGCCGCCCGGGCAGCCCCTGGATCTCCATCCGCCCAGCCTAGACGTCCCCGGCCGGCAACCCCCACGTCACCCTCCGTCGCGGTGTGATCCGCCCCACCCGCGCCCCACCCGCCACCTCCGACGCGCCCGCGCCCCCGGTCGCACGGGCCCGGCACCCCGGGAACCAAAAGTATGACGATTTGGTTTCCGCCACTTGAATACGTCATATCTTTGAGGCGATAGTGGCGGCCAGGCAACGAAGGAGCACCACCCATGGCTCTCAGCGTCGAGAACCACGACCACCCGGAAACCCCCCTCACCGTCGTGGTGATGGGCGTCTCCGGCGTCGGCAAGACCACCCTGGCCCGCATGCTGGCGGACCGCCTCGACCTCCCCTTCGCCGAGGCGGACGACTTCCACCCGGCGGCCAACATCGCCAAGATGTCGGCCGGCATCCCGCTGGACGACGAGGACCGCGCCCCCTGGCTGCGCGCCATCGGCGCCTGGCTCCGGGAGCGGACCGAGGACGGCACCGGCGGCGTGGTCACCTGCTCGGCCCTGAAGCACGGCTACCGCGACACCCTGCGCGCGGCCTGCCCGGGCGCCTTCTTCCTGCACCTCAGCGGTGGCCACGAGCTGGTCGAGGACCGGATCAACCACCGCTCCGGCCACTTCATGCCGTCGTCGCTGCTCGGCTCGCAGTACGCCGCCCTGGAACCCCTGGAGGCGGACGAGCGCGGCGCGGTCCTGGACGTGGGCCCGTCCCCCGAAGAACTCGTCGAGATGGCCGCGGCGCTGCTGCGGCCCGTCAATGGAGACCTCGCGTGAGCATGAGCTCCCCCACCCTGCTGGCGGCCGCCCCACCGGCCCTGGCGCACACCGGCAGCAACACCCAGCTGCTGATCGCGGTGCTGGTCAGCATCGGTGCGATCGTCGTACTGATCACCAAGCTGAAGCTGCACCCGTTCCTCGCCCTCACGCTCGGCTCCGGCCTGCTGGCCGCCGTCGCGGGCGCCCCCTTCGACAAGCTGCTCGCCAGCTTCTCCACGGGCTTCGGCGCCACCGTGGCGAGCGTCGGCCTGCTGATCGGCCTCGGCGCGATGCTCGGCAAGCTGCTCGCCGACTCCGGCGGCGCGAACATCATCGCGGACACCGTGCTCTCCCGTACGGGCGCCAAGGCGCTGCCCTGGGCGATGGCGCTGATCGCGGCCGTGCTCGGCCTGCCGCTGTTCTTCGAGGTCGGCGTCGTCCTGCTGATCCCGATCGTGCTGCTGGTGGCCCGCCGCGGCAACGTGCCGCTGATGCGGGTCGGCATCCCGGCCCTGGCCGGCCTGTCGGTGCTGCACGGTCTGGTGCCCCCGCACCCTGGCCCGCTCGTCGCCGTCGACGCCCTGAAGGCCGACCTCGGCATCACCCTGGCACTCGGCCTGCTGATCGCCGTCCCGACCCTGATCATCGCCGGCCCGCTGTTCGCACGGGTCGCCGAGCGCTGGGTCGGCCCGCTGGAGATCCCGGCCGCCACCGCCCCCGAGGAGACGGTCAAGCCCGACCGCACGCCGTCCTTCGGCGCGGTGCTGGCGACCATCCTGCTGCCGGTCGTACTGATGCTCGGCAAGGCGCTGGCCGACGTGGTGATCGACGACCCGAAGGCGCCCGCCCAGCGGGTGTTCGACTTCATCGGCTCCCCGCTGATCGCCCTGCTCGCCGCGACCCTGCTCGCCATGCTGACCCTCGGCAGGGCGGCCGGCTTCGACAAGGCCCGGATCTCCGACACCGTCGGCAAGTCGCTCGGTCCGATCGCGGGCATCGTCTTCATCGTCGGCGCGGGCGGCGGCTTCAAGCAGACCCTGATCGACGTGGGCGTCGGCAACGCGGTCAGCGAGTGGTCCGGCAAGTGGCACATCTCCGCGCTGCTGCTGGGCTGGCTGATAGCCGTGCTGATCCGCCTGGCCACCGGCTCGGCGACGGTCGCCACGATCACCGCGGCGGGCATCGTCTCCCCGCTCGCCGCGACCATGTCCTCGACCCACTCGGCGCTGCTGGTCCTCGCGATCGGCGCCGGCTCGCTGTTCTTCTCGCACGTCAACGACGCCGGCTTCTGGCTGGTGAAGGAGTACTTCGGGATGAGCGTCGGGCAGACGCTGAAGTCCTGGTCGGTGATGGAGACGGTGATCTCGGTCGTCGCGATAGCCCTGATCCTGCCGCTGAGCCTGATCGTCTAGCGTCCCGACCGCAGCACCGCAGCACCGCCGCACCGCAGCACCGCCGCAGGGGCGGCACCCGTGACCGTACGGGTGCCGCCCCTACGACGTTCCTCAGCTCGACGGGCCCAGCAGCCCCGACAGCACCGCCGCCGTCGCCCCCAGCAGTTCCTCCGCGACGGCCCCGCCTGCCGCCGTCCTGGCCAGCAGTCCCTCCCGCGCGGCGAGGACCACCGCCGCGGCCTGCCCGGCGCTCGCGCCCGGGGGCACCAGCTCCGGCAGCGCCCGCTCCAGGACGTCGGCCAGCGCCCGGGCGACGGTCCGATCGTGTGCGGCGACCTGTTCGGCGAGCGCCTCCGTCCGGGCGGCGACCAGCCGGAACTCCAGGAACAGCAGGATCCACCCGGTCTCCGCGGGTTCGACCCGCAGCAGAGCCTCGACCAGCAGTCGGGCCCGCTCCTGGGGCGGCAGCGCCTCGCAGGCGGCGGCCAACTGCTCCAGTTCGGTCATCCGCAGCGCCGCCTGGTCGTCGAAGAGGGCCAGGAGCAGGTCCTCCTTGCTGCCGAAGTTGGAGTAGAAGGCGCCCCGGGTGTAGCCGGCGGCGGCGCAGACGTCCTCGATGCTCGTCCGGGCGAAGCCGACGGTGAGGAACAGCTCGCCCGCCGCGGCGAGCAGCCGGGCCCGGGTGTGGACGCGGCGGCGGGGAGGCCGGGCGGGGGCGGTATCGGCGGGGGGTGGGTTCACAGGAGAACGATACATGGTGTATTCAGTACAGGTCGTATTCAATACGAGCCGTACTGAATGGCGGAGGCCGCGCCGACCGCCGTGCCCGAACCGCCGTGCCCGAACCCGCCGTGCCGGGCCGGCCGGGCCCGGAGACCCGGGCCCGGACCGCCGCAGCCCACCGCCGTACCGGACCCGAGGGGGACCACCGCCATGAGCCGACTGCTGATCACCAACGCCCACCTGCTCCACCCCGAGGACGGCACCCGCACCGACCTCGGCTGGCTGGAGGCCGCCGACGGCCGGATCGCCGCCACCGGCACCGGCCGTCCGCCGGCCGCGGGCGACGGCGTCCGGGTGGTCGACGCCGCCGGCGGCACCGTCCTGCCCGGCCTGATCGACGCCCACGTCCACCTGCTGGTCACCTCGCTCGACCTGCGCGACGTCGCCGACTGGACCCCCGGCTACGCGACCGCCCGCGCCCTCGCCGAAGCCGGGCGCATGCTGCGCCGCGGCTTCACCACCGTGCGCGACGTCGGCGGCGCCGACCACGGCATGGCCCGCGCCCTCGCCGAGGGCCTGGTGCCCGGCCCCCGGCTGCTGCACGGCGGCAAGGCGCTGTCCCAGACCGGCGGCCACGGTGACCTGCGCCCGCTCGGCGACGACGCCCTGCCCTGCTGCGAGTCGCGGCCGAACTTCGGCCGGATCGCCGACGGCGTGGACGCCGTACGGGCCGCCGCCCGGGACGAGTTCCGCAAGGGCGCGCGCCACCTCAAGGTGCTGCTCTCCGGCGGCGTCGCCTCCCCGCACGACGAGATCGCGGCCGTCCAGTACAGCGAGGAGGAGATCCGCGCGGCGGTCGAGGAAGCGGAGAACCACAACCGCTACGTCACCGTGCACGCCTACCACCCGCGCGCGATCGACCGCGCCCTGCGGGCCGGGGTGCGCTGCGTCGAGCACGGCAACCTGCTGGACGACGGCACGGTCGCCCTGCTGCTGGAGAAGGACGCCTTCCTGGTCCCGACCCTGGTCGCCTACGAGCAGACCGCCAGGCTCGGTGCCGCCTCCGGCCTGCCGCCCGCCTCCGTCGGCAAGCTCGCCGAGGTCCGCGACCGGGGCCTCGACGCCCTGGAGCGCGCCCACCGCGCGGGCGTCAACCTGGTCTACGGCAGCGACCTGCTGGGCCCGCTGCACCCGGCCCAGCTGGAGGAGTTCACCCTCCGCGCCCGCGTCCAGCCGGTCGCGGACGTGCTCCGCTCGGCGACCACCACGGCGGCTCGGCTGCTCGGCATGGCGGGGGAGATCGGCACCCTCGCCCCGGGCGCCCACGCCGACCTGCTCGTCGTCGACGGCGACCCGCTGGCCGACCTCACCGTCCTCACCCGCCCGGAGCGGTACCTCCGGCACGTGGTCAAGGCCGGCACGCCGGTCTGACGCGGAGCTCACCCGACGCAGCGCCCACCCGACGCGGCGCCGCCCCGGCAGTGCGCCACCCGCGCAGCTCGACGGGCGGGCAAAGCGACGGGCGGGCGCCCGGGGAAACCCCGGACGCCCGCCCGTCGTACCGTCCTGCGGTGGTTACTTGCCGGCCTTCTTCGCCAGGAAGGCCTCGACGTCGGCCCGGATCTCCGGCGTGTCCAGTCCGCGCACCGTCATGGTGGTGCGGCGGCGCAGCACGTCGTCCGCCGTGTACGCCCACTCGTTGTCCGCCGCGTACGCGACCTGCGCCCAGACGTCCGGCCCGTCCTCGTGGATCGGCCGGCCGAGCTCCGGGTTCTCGTCGATCAGGCGGGCGATCTCGAAGGAGAGCGTGCCGTAGTGGCTGGCCAGGTGCTTGGCGACCAGCGGCTCCATGCGCGAGCCCGGCTCGCGGTCGATCAGCAGGCGGTGCGCGACCGCGTTCGGCGCGCCGACGCCCGGCAGCGGGACGGTCGGGGCGATCGGGGACATGTCCTCGCCGAGGCTGGTGCCGGGCACGTGGGCCAGCTTCTCCAGCACGGTGCGGCCGATGTGGCGGTAGGTGGTCCACTTGCCGCCGGAGACCGACAGCATGCCGCCCTTGCCCTCGGTGACGACCGTCTCGCGCTTGGCGGCGGCGGTGTCGCCCGGGCCGCCCGGCAGCACGCGCAGGCCGGCGAAGGAGTAGGTGACCAGGTCGCGGTCGAGGTGCTCGTCGCGGATCGCGTGCGCGGCCTCGCCCATGATCTGGTCGATGTCCGCGTCGGTGGCCCGGACGTCCTTCGGGTCGCCGGTGTACTCCTCGTCGGTGGTGCCGAGGAGGACGTGGTCCTCCCACGGGATGGCGAAGGAGACGCGGTACTTGTCGATCGGGATGGTCAGCGCGGCGCGCCACGGCGAGCGGCGCTTGACCACGACGTGGGCGCCCTTGGAGAGGCGGATCGACGGCGCGGCGCCGGCGTCCTCCATCTTGCGCAGGTGGTCGACCCACGGGCCGGTGGCGTTGAGTACCAGGCGGGCGTCGACGCCGAACTCGGTGCCGTCCAGGCGGTCGCGCAGCTCGGCGCCGGTGACCCGGCTGCCGGTGAAGCGCAGGCCGGTGACCTCGGCGTGGTTGAGCACCACGGCGCCGGCGTCGACGGCGGCGCGCACGGTCATCACCGCGACGCGCGAGTCGTTCATCTGGTGGTCGCCGTAGACGGCCACCGAGCGCAGGCCCTCGGTGCGCAGCGCGGGCACCTGCTGGGCGGCGTGCGCGGCGGTCGAGACCCGGCCCATGCCGTCGCGGAAGGCGGAGAGCGCCGAGTACAGGAACACGCCGGCGCCGAGCTTGGCCGCGCCGTGCGGGCCGCCCTTGTAGACCGGCACGAAGAAGGTGAGCGGGTTGACCAGGTGCGGGGCCACGTCGGTGGAGAGCGCGCGGCGCTCCTTGTGGTTCTCCGCGACCAGCTTGACCGCGCCGGTCTGCAGGTAGCGCAGACCGCCGTGGACGAGCTTGGAGGAGGCGCTGGAGGTGGCACCGGCGAAGTCGCCGGCGTCGACCATGGCGACCTTCAGGCCGGCCTGGGACGCGGTCCAGGCGACGGCCGTGCCGAGGATGCCGCCCCCGATCACCAGCAGGTCGTAGGTGGCCTTGCCGAGCAGCTCACGGGTCTCGGCGCGGGAGGCGGTGCGGCCGGCGGTGCGCTCGGCGCCCAGGGTCGGGATGGTTGCCATGGTGGTTGTGTACGGCGCGCTGGTCGGGCGGCGCCGTTACTCCTCTCGGGTGCGGTGCGGCCCCTGCGGGAGAGGCCGGTCGGCCCGGTGCGGCGGGCCGGTGAAACACGGTTGCGCCCGTTGCCGGAACAGCGGGCGGCCGGCCGGGGCGCGGGGCCCCGACCGGCGGGTCGGTCAGTTGGTCTCTTCCTCCTCCACCCAGCCCATGGTGCGCTCCACGGCCTTGAGCCACTTCTTGTACTCGCGCTCCCGGGTGGCCTCGTCCATGCGCGGGGTCCACTCGGCGGCGCGGTGCCAGTTGGCCCGCAGGGTGTCGAGGTCGTTCCAGAAGCCGACGGCGAGACCGGCCGCGTAGGCGGCGCCGAGGGCGGTGGTCTCGGCCACGTACGGGCGCTCGACCGGGGCGTCCAGGACGTCGGCGATGTTCTGCATGAGCAGGTTGTTGCTGGTCATGCCGCCGTCGACCTTGAGGGCGGTGAGCTCGACCCCGGAGTCCTTCTGCATGGCGTCGACGACCTCGCGGGTCTGCCAGGCGGTGGCCTCCAGGACGGCCCGGGCCAGGTGGCCCTTGGTGACGTACCGGGTCAGACCGGCGATCACACCGCGGGCGTCGGAGCGCCAGTACGGGGCGAACAGGCCGGAGAAGGCCGGGACGAAGTAGGCGCCGCCGTTGTCCTCGACCGTGTTGGCGAGGGTCTCGATCTCGGCGGCGGTGGAGATGATGCCGAGCTGGTCGCGCAGCCACTGGACGAGCGAGCCGGTGACGGCGATGGAGCCTTCCAGGGCGTACACCGGGGCCTGGTCGCCGATCCGGTAGCCGACGGTGGTCAGCAGGCCGTGGTACGAGTTGACGATCTTCTCGCCGGTGTTGAGCAGCAGGAAGGTGCCGGTGCCGTAGGTGGACTTGGCCTCGCCCTCGTTGAAGCAGGTCTGGCCGAACAGCGCGGCCTGCTGGTCGCCGAGCGCGGAGGCGACCGGGACGCCGGCCAGGTCGCCGACGGCCTCGCCGTACACCTCGGCGGAGGAGCGGATCTCCGGCAGGACGGCCATCGGCACGCCCATCGACTCGGCGATGCTCTCGTCCCAGGCGAGCGTCTTGAGGTTCATCAGCATGGTGCGGCTGGCGTTGGTCACGTCGGTGACGTGCTTGCCGCCGTCGACACCGCCGGTGAGGTTCCAGATCACCCAGGTGTCCATGGTGCCGAACAGGATGTCGCCGGCCTCGGCGCGCTCGCGCAGGCCCTCGACGTTGTCCAGCAGCCAGCGGATCTTCGGGCCGGCGAAGTAGCTGGCCAGCGGGAGGCCGGTCTCGCGGCGGAAGCGGTCCTGGCCGACGTTGCGGCCGAGCTCGCGGCAGAGCCCCTCGGTGCGGGTGTCCTGCCACACCAGCGCGTTGTGCACCGGCTCACCGGTGTTCTTGTCCCACAGGACGGTGGTCTCGCGCTGGTTGGTGATGCCGACGGCGCGGATGTCGTCCTTGGTCAGGCCGGCCTTCTCCAGCGCGCCGCGGACGACCGACTGCACCCGGGTCCAGATCTCTGCGGCGTCGTGCTCGACGTAGCCGGGCTGGGGGAAGATCTGCCGGTGCTCCTGCTGGTCGACGGCGACGATCCGGCCGTCGGCGCCGAAGATGATGCAGCGGCTGGAGGTGGTGCCCTGGTCGATCGCGGCGATGTAGTTACCGGTGGAGGTCATGGGAGGGTCCTCGGCTCGGGTTCGGGGGTTACGGGGTGGGTGGGCCTGACGCGCTTCTCGGTCAGTCCCCGTGTTCGGCGGGGTCGACACCGCTGTTCGGTCGACACCGCTGTTCGGGGGAGGGCCTTTAGAAGAGGGCGTTGTACACGCCGCCGGCCGCGAGGCCGCCGATGATCGGGCCGACGACCGGGACCCAGGCGTACGACCAGTCGGAGCCGCCCTTCTTGGGGATCGGCAGCAGGGCGTGTGCGATGCGCGGGCCGAGGTCACGGGCCGGGTTGATCGCGTAGCCGGTCGGGCCGCCCAGCGAGAGGCCGATGCCGACGACGGTGAAGGCGACCATCAGGGTGCCGGTACCGGACTGGGAGAGGCCGGTGTTGGTGCCGATGGTGAGGATCGCGAAGCAGAGCACGAAGGTGCCGATGACCTCGGTGAGCACGTTCTGGAACGGGTTCCGGATCTCGGGCCCGGTCGAGAAGATGCCGAGGGTGGGTTCCTCGTTGGCGTTGAACTGGCCGAGGTAGGTGGCCCAGACCAGAACGGCGCCGATGATCGCGCCGAGCATCTGCGAGCCGATGTAGAGCGGCACCTGGCTCCAGTCGCCGCTCTTGACCGCGAGCGCGATGGTGACGGCGGGATTGAGGTGCGCGCCGGACTTCGGAGCCGACATGTATGCGGCGATGAGGACCGCGAATCCCCAGCCGAAGGTGATCGCCAGCCAGCCGGCGTTGATGGCCTTCGACTTCTTGAGGGTCACGGCGGCGCACACGCCGCCGCCGAGGAGTATCAGGGCGGCGGTGCCGAGGGTTTCACCGACGAAGACGTCGCCGTTGGAGAACGCGGACACAAAGACTCCCTTGTCCATATGGCCCGGAGGTGCGGGTGGGGGCAGGCGGCCGGTCGATCGCTATGCGGAGTGAGCGCACTGTGGGAGTGATCTTCCCGGCCATCGTTCGACAATGTCGACCGTCATGCGGAAGCTTCCTCCCCAGGTCGGCCCCACGTCAAGGCAGGGTTACGCAGCTGTGACCCTCGCCTCGACCCGCCCTCCGAAGTTACCGAGCGGAGCGCCCCGAAACAGGACAAAACGCCAAGGCGCGGACAGGCCGACAGCCCGTCCGCGCCTCAGCGTGACGATGTGAACGATGTATCTCAGAACCGGCCGGCGCCCAGGTCGCGGGAGATCGCCCGCGCCGCGCTGCGCACCGAGGCCACCAGCGAGGGCTTCACGAAGCCGTCCTCGCAGACCCGTTCCACCGCACCGCTGATGCACACCGCGCCCACCGGGTTGCGCCGCCGGTCCTGGATCAGCGCGCCGATCGAGGCCACGCCCTCCCAGGTCTCCTCCACCGAGTCGGCCCAGCCGCGTTCGCGGATCAGCGCGCACTCGGCGTCCACGTCGGCCGCCTCGGTCAGCGTGCGCATGGTGTAGGACTCGTACGGCCCGTCACCCAACTCCCCGCGCGCGACGGGGTCGTAGGCCACCAGCACCTTGCCCAGCGCGGTGCTGTGCAGCGGCTGCATCGAACCGACCTCCAGCACTTGCCGGGTGTCGTCCGGCCGGAACACGTGGTGCACGATCAGCACGCCCTGCTGGTGCAGCACCCCCAGGTAGACCGTCTCCCCGGACGCCCGGGCCAGGTCGTCCGCCCACACCAGGGCCCGCGCCCGCAGCTCGTGGACGTCCAGGTAGCTCTGTCCCAGCCGCAGCAGTTCCGCGCCCAGCTGGTACTTGCCGCTCTCCGGGTCCTGCTCGACGAACCCCTCCTGCTGCAGCGTGCGCAGGATGCCGTGCGCGGTGCCCTTGGCGAGGTCAAGCGCCGTCGCGACCTCGGACAGGCCGAGGCGGCGCTCACCGCCGGCCAGCAGGCGCATGATCGCGGCGGCCCGGGAAAGCGACTGGATCGGGCCGGGCATGGGTACCTCCGCGCGGACAGGCGGTCGACATTGTCGACCGCAGTGGTGACGGGACGAGTCTGCCAGGCTGGACGGACTCCGTGCACCTTCCCCCTCGGTAGTCCGCCTCCGGTCGGGTGCTAACCTCCCGCGCCGGCGGGCCGGCTCCGGCGCACCGCGACCTCCGCCGCGAGGGCCGCGATCCCGTCCGGGCCGACCCGGCAGCAACCGCCGACCAGCCGCGCGCCCTCCGCGAGCCAGCCGCCCACCCGGAACGAGCGGAAGGTCGGCTCCCCGCGCCAGCCCCGGTTCTCGGCGTCCCACCGCTCCCCGCTGTTGGGGTAGACCACCACCGGCTTCCCGGTCACCGCGGCGGCCACCGCCACCGCCCGGTCCGCGTCCTGCGGCGTGCAGCAGTTGACGCCCACCGCCAGCACCTCGTCCACGTCCGCCGCCAGCGCGAACGCCTCCGCCAGCGGCTGCCCGGCCCGGGTCCGGTCCCCGTCGACGCTGAACGACAGCCAGGCCGGCACCCCCAGCCCGCGCACCAGCTCCAGCAGCGCCCGCGCCTCGTCCGCGTCCGGCACCGTCTCCAGCGCCAGCACGTCCGGCCCGGCCGCCGCCAGCACCTCCAGCCGCGGCCGGTGGAAGGCCACCAGCTCCGCGACGCCCAGCCCGTACCGGCCCCGGTACTCCGAGCCGTCCGCCAGCACCGCCCCGTACGGGCCCACCGACGCCGCCACCCAGCGCCGCCGCCCGCCCGGTTCGGCCCGCGCCGCCTCCCGGGCCAGCTCCACGCTGCTCGCCAGCAGCCGCGCCGCACCGGCCCGGCCCACGCCGCGCCGGGCGAAGCCCGCGAAGCTCGCCTGGTAGCTCGCCGTGATGGCGACGTCCGCGCCGGCCTCGAAGTACGCCCGGTGCGCCGCGACCACCGCCCCCGGGTCGTCCGCCAGCAGGCGCGCCGACCACAGCTCGTCCGACAGGTCGTGCCCCGCCGCCGCCAACTGGTTCGACATCCCGCCGTCCAGCACCAGCGGACCGGCGGCCAGCGCCGCGGCGAAGTCCGGCGGGGGAGCAGTGGGCATGTCGGCCTCCTCTGGCACGGTCGCTGCTGGTCACAGCCTAGAAGGCGGAGCGTCCCGCCGACCGGGAAAAGCATTTGCCGCCGGGGAACGTGAATGACTACGTTGTGCTCAGGCCGAGAACGACAGCACCTGACCACACCGAAGACAAGAACGAACACGAGAGCCACGAGAGCGCGGAGAGGACCGGCGATGGCGGCGGACGACCGGCCCGGCACCGGGCCCGCGGCCGAGCAGGAATGGCTCGCCGCGTACGACCCGCGCGCCTACGCCCCGATCGCCGTCACGGTCGACGTGGTCGCCCTGACCTTGCGCCACGGCGGCCTGCACGTCCTGCTCGTCGAACGCGGCGCCCCGCCCTACCAGGGCTGCTGGGCACTGCCCGGTGGCTTCCTGAGGGCCGGCGAGGAGAGCCTGGACGAGGCCGCCGCCCGCGAACTCGCCGAGGAGACCGGCCTGCAGAGCGCCTCCGACGCCGAGGCCACGCTCTGCCGGCTCCACCTGGAACAGCTCGGCACCTACGGAGCCCCCGACCGGGACCCGCGGATGCACGTCGTTTCCGTCGCCTACCTCGCCTTCGCACCGGACCTCCCCGACCCCCGGGCCGGGACGGACGCCGCGGCCGCCGCCTGGCACCCCGTCCGCGACCTGGACCTCCGGCCCCGCGGCCGGACCGGAGCCGCCGGTGCGCCCGCCGACACCCAGGGGGGTGGCGTCGACGGGCGCACCGGCCCCGCACCGCTCGCGCTGGCCTTCGACCACGCCCGGATCCTCGCCGACGGGCTCGACCGGGTGCGCGCCAAGCTCGAGTACAGCCCGCTGGCCACCGCCTTCCTGCCCCACGACTTCACCATCCCCGACCTGCGCGCCGTCTACGAGGCGGTCTGGGACGAGAAGCTCCACCCCGGCAACTTCCACCGCAAGGTCCTCTCCGTCCCCGGATTCGTCGAGAGCACCGGCACCACCACCGCGCGCGGCGGCGCCCGCGGCGGCCCCCGGGCCCGCACCTACCACGCGGGCGACGCCGCCCTGCTGCACCCCGCCCTGCTCCGCCCCACCGCCGCCCGCGAGGGCCTCCCGGGCGAGGGCCCGCACCACTGATCACCGCGGACCCCGATCACCGGAGCGCGGATCACCCGAGCACTGATCACCGGAGACCGGGGGACCACGCCGACCGACGGGACTACCATCCGGCCATGACCACTGACGAAGCCGCCCGGGCCGTCCACCGGCCGTTCTCCCACTGCCACTTCTGCGGCACGCCGTACCCGCCCGACACCCGGGCCTGGCCCCGCACCTGCCCCGGCTGCGCCGAGATCAGCTACCGCAACCCGCTTCCCGTCGCGGTCGCCGTCCTGCCCGTCACCCGGCCCGACGACGCCCCCGCCCTGGTCGTCATCCGCCGCACCATCGAACCCGGCTACGGCGAACTCGCCTTCCCCGGCGGCTACATGGACTACGGCGAGAGCTGGCAGCAGGCCTGCGTCCGCGAACTTCACGAGGAGACCGGCATCACGGCCGACCCCGCCGAGGTCACCCTGATCCACACCTGCTCCGACCCCGACGGCCGCTTCGTCATGCTCTGCGGCCTGCTGCCCGCCCGCCCGCTCGCCGAGCTCCCGCCCTCGCGCCCCACCGACGAGACCGACGGCTGGTACCTCGCCACCGCCGACACCCCGCTCGCCTGGGACTTCCACAACAGCGTCCTGCACCGCTGGTTCAGCGGCGAGTTCGCCCCCCGCTGACCGACCCCGCTGACCGACCCCGCCGCGCCCCGGCCGACCCTGGCGCGACGGCCGCTCACGTGGCATGGTCTGCACCGACAGCCCAACCGGACGGGTCTGCCACGAGCCCTCCCGTCCCCACCACCGGCCGGGAGACCACCACCGTGAGCACCCCACCCCAGGACCAGCCGCTCTGGCGCCCCAACCCCGCTCGCGCCGCCGCCACCAGCCTGGTGGCCTTCCAGGCCTGGGCCGCCGAACACCACGGCGCCCCGGCCGCCCCGCTGGCCCCGGCCGCCGACGACCAGCAGGCCGCCGAGCGCTACGCCGACCTGCACGCCTGGTCCACCGAGGACCTCGACCGGTTCTGGACCGCGGTCACCCGCTGGTTCGACGTCCGCTTCACCGAGGCCCCCGAGGCCGTCCTCGCCGACCCGGCCATGCCGGGCGCCCGCTGGTTCCCCGGCGCCCGCCTCAACTACGCCGAGCACGCCCTGCGCGCCGCCGAGGACCCCTCCAACGCCGACCGGCCGGCCGTCCTCCACGTCGACGAGACCACCGAGCAGCCCGTCGTCCTCACCTGGTCCGAGCTGCGCCGCCAGGTCGGCTCCCTCGCCGCCGCCCTGCGCGCCCGGGGCATCGGCCCCGGCGACCGCGTCAGCGCCTACCTGCCCAACATCCCGCAGGCCGCCGTCGCCTTCCTCGCCACCGCCGCCGTCGGCGCGGTCTGGACCGGCTGCGCCCCCGACTTCGGTGCCCGCAGCGTCCTCGACCGCCTGCAGCAGATCGAACCCGCCGTCCTCTTCGCCGTCGACGGCTACCACTACGGCGGCAAGGACCACGACCGCACCGAGGTCGTCGCCGAGCTGCGCCGCGAGCTCCCCAGCCTGCGCACCGTCGTGCACGTCCCGCTGCTCGGCTCCCCTGCCCCCGAGGGCGCCCTGACCTGGGACGACCTGGTCGCCGACGACGTGGAACCGGTCTTCGAGCCGGTCCCGTTCGACCACCCGCTCTGGGTCCTCTACTCCTCCGGCACCACCGGCCTGCCCAAGGCCATCGTCCAGAGCCAGGGCGGCATCCTGCTCGAACACCTCAAGCAGGCCGGCCTCCACCTCGACCTCGGCCCCCGGGACCGCTTCCTCTGGTACACGTCCACCGGCTGGATGATGTGGAACTTCCTGCTGGCCGGCCTCCTCGTCGGCGCGACGATCGTCACCTACGACGGCAGCCCCGGGCACCCCGACACCGGCGCCCTGTGGTCCGTCGCCGCCCGCACCGGCGCCACCGTCCTCGGCACCTCCGCCGCCTACGTGATCGCCAGCCGCAAGGCCGAGCTGCACCCCGGCCGCGACCTCGACCTCTCCGCCGTGCGCTGCATCGGCACCACCGGCTCCCCGCTGCCGCCCGACGGCTTCCGCTGGATCTACGACGAGGTCAAGGAGGACGTCTGGCTCGCCTCCGTCAGCGGCGGCACCGACGTCTGCTCATGCTTCGTCGGCGGCGTGCCCACCCTCCCCGTGCACCTCGGCGAGATCCAGGCGCCCTGCCTCGGCGCCGCCGTCGAGTCCTGGGACGTCCAGGGCAAGCCGCTCACGGACGCCGTCGGCGAACTCGTCGTCACCAAGCCCATCCCGTCCATGCCCACCGGCTTCTGGAACGACCCCGAGGGCACCCGGTACCACGACAGCTACTTCGACACCTACCCCGGCGTCTGGCGCCACGGCGACTGGATCACCGTCACCTCCCGCGGCACCGTCGTCATCCACGGCCGCTCCGACTCCACCCTCAACCGCCAGGGCGTCCGGATGGGCTCCTCGGACATCTACGAGGTGGTCGAGCGCCTCCCCGAGATCGCCGAATCCCTGGTCATCGGCCTGGAGGAGCCCGACGGCGGCTACTGGATGCCGCTGTTCGTCGTCCTCGCGCCCGGCGCCGAGCTGAACGACGACCTCATCAAGCGCATCCGCACCTCCCTGCGCACCGAGCTCTCCCCGCGCCACGTCCCCGACGAGGTCATCGCCGTCCGCGGCCTGCCGCACACCCTCACCGGCAAGCGGATCGAGGTCCCGGTCAAGCGCATCCTCTCCGGCACGCCGCTGGAGCAGGCCGTCAACCCCGGCTCCGTCGACAAGATCGAGCACCTGCGCTTCTTCGAGCAGCTCCGCGTCGACCGCCGGGCCTGAGCGGCCCCGGCGCGCACGAAAGGGGCGCCCCACCGCGGTGGTGGGGCGCCCCGTTCGGTCCGTCCACTGTCCCTACTCGCCGGACAGCACCTGCTGCGCCGCCGCCCGTGCCTCCTCGGCACCGTCCGCGGCCCGGGCCGCCTCGGCCGCCCGGCGACACTGCGCCAGCGTGTACTTGGCCAGCGTGGTCCGCACGTACGGGATCGACGCGGAGCCCATCGAGAGGCTGGTGACGCCAAGACCGGTCAGCACCACGGCCAGCAGCGGGTCGGACGCCGCCTCGCCGCAGACACCGCAGCTCTTGCCGGACACCCGCGCTGCGTCGGCCGCCGCGGCGACCAGGTCCAGCAGCGCCGGCTGCCACGGGTCCTGCAGTCGCGCCAGCGCACCGACCTGGCGGTCGGCCGCGAAGGTGTACTGCGCGAGGTCGTTGGTCCCCAGCGACAGGAACTCGACCTCCTGCAGGATCGACCTGGCCCGCAGCGCGGCCGACGGGATCTCCACCATCGCACCGAACTTGGCGGCGAGCCCGGCCTCGCGGCACGCGGTCGCGAAGTCCTTGGCGTCCTTGCGGTCGGCCACCATCGGGGCCATCACCTCAAGGTGCACCGGCAGGCCCTCGGCCGCGGTGGCCAGCGCCCGCAGCTGGGTGCGCAGCACCTCGGGGTGCTCCAGCAGGGTGCGCAGGCCGCGCACGCCCAGCGCCGGATTCGGCTCGTCGGCCGGGGTCAGGAAGTCCAGCGGCTTGTCCGCACCCGCGTCGAGCACCCGGACGACGACCCGCCCCTCGGGGAAGGCCTCCAGCACCTTGCGGTACGCCTCGACCTGCTTCTCCTCGGTGGGGGCCTTCGCCGAGTCGTCCAGGAACAGGAACTCGGTACGGAACAGGCCGACACCCTCGGCGCCGTTCTCCAGCGCCGCCGGCACGTCCCCCGGGCCACCCACGTTGGCCAGCAGCGGGACGCGGTGCCCGTCCGAGGTCTGGCCGGGGCCGGAGGAGGCAGCCAGCGCTGCCCTGCGCTCGGCGGCCGCCGCCCGCAGCTCCTCCTGCTTCTCCTGCGAAGGCTCCAGCAGCACGTCGCCGGAGCTGCCGTCCACGGCGACGACGGTGCCCTCGGCGACATCGGTCGCACCGGGCAGCGCGACGACGGCC
This sequence comes from Kitasatospora sp. NPDC059599, assembly GCF_042735125.1. Taxonomy (NCBI): domain Bacteria; kingdom Bacillati; phylum Actinomycetota; class Actinomycetes; order Kitasatosporales; family Streptomycetaceae; genus Kitasatospora; species Kitasatospora sp. NPDC059599. The sequence goes on from NZ_JBHWCL010000078.1 coordinate 41,418, forward strand.
GGCACGCCCATCGCCCGCGCCAGGATGGCGCTGTGGCTGGTCGGCCCGCCCTCCTCGGTCACGAAGCCGAGCACCAGCGCCGGGTCCAGCAGCGCCGTGTCGGCCGGCGCGAGGTCACGGGCGAACAGCACGTAGGGCTCGTCGCTGTCCGGCACACCCGGCATCGGCACCCCGAGCAGCCGGGCCACGATCCGGTTCCGCACGTCGTCCAGGTCGGCGACCCGCCCGGCCAGGTACTCCCCGGCGGAGGCGAGCAGCGCACGGTAGGCGGCGAAGGCGTCGTACACACCGCGCTCGGCACTGCTGCCGACGGCGATCCGGCGGGACACGTCGGCCATCAGCTCCGGGTCCTGCGCCATCAGCGCCTGGGCCTCCAGCACGGCCTGCGCCTCGCCGCCCGCCAGGTTGCCGCGCGCGATCAGGTCGGCGGCGACGGCCTCGACGGCGGCCTGGGCGCGGGCCTGCTCCCGCGGGGCGTCCTCGGTGGGGATCTGGGTGGCCGGGGGCTCCAGCACCGCCGTCCCCATGTGCCGCACCTGGCCGATCGCGACCCCGTGGCTGACACCCACGCCGCGCAGTGTCTTCTCCATGTACCTGTCTCCGCTGAGTCTGTGTGTGGGGGATAGAGAGGAGTCAGCTCCAGCTGAACAGGGCCTCGCCGGAGACGGCCTCGCCGTCCTCCCGCAGGCCGCCGAGCGAGTCCGGGGCGGCCTCCAGCGCGACGATCGGGGAGATCGGCGACTTGCCGGCGGCCTCGACGGCGGCCGGGTCCCACTTGATGACGGCCTGACCGCGGGTCACCGTGTCGCCCTTGTTGACGAGCAGCTCGAAGCCCTCGCCGTTGAGCTGGACGGTGTCGATCCCGAGGTGGGTCAGCACACCGTGGCCCTCGGCGTCCACGACGACGAAGGCGTGCGGGTGCATGGAGACGACGACGCCGTCCACCGGGGCGACCGCCTCGGTGGGCCGACGGACCGGGTCGATCGCGGTGCCCGGGCCGACCATCGCACCCGAGAACACCGGGTCGGGCACGCCGGCGAGCCCGACGACCTTGCCGGTCAGCGGCGACGTCACAGTGGTCATGGTTGTGCCTCCCAAGAGCGCAGTACAGCGAGCGGCCGCGAGGAGCGGCACGACGATCAACTGAAGCCTAAATCATGTCAACTAGGGACATCTGTCGACATTCCCGGGCGAAACCCCGCCCCGTGCCCACCTGTTGGCCGGCGTCCCATCGGCCCGCGAGTGGTCTAGTCCTCTCGGCCGATGCGCCGCACTCTACAGGCATCTTGGCGAATCGGGACCATTGCTGTATATGCTCGCGAGAGCAACAAATCATGCCGCCACCCGGGTGACACCGGGCGAGCCTCGATTCGCGCCGCGGCGGACGACCCGCTATGGTTGGTCGAGTCGCCGCAACTCGGCGGTTAACACCAGATTTCAGATGCGAAAAGCCCCGGTAAACGGAGCGGAAAACATCTGCTAAGCTGGAATCACGAACGAAAGCCCGGAGGGCCTGCTGGAAGGCGGTCCGAAGGAAGCGTCCGTTCCTTGAGAACTCAACAGCGTGCCAAAAGTCAACGCCAGATATGTTGACATCCCCGGCCTCAGGATTTCCTGGGGTTGGAGATTCCTTTTGAAACAAACACTAGCGAGGACGCAGTGCGCGGGACCGCCCTATTCCGGTGGTTGCCGTGCCGCTCAACGCGGGTGTCGACCCGATCACGGGTAAACATTCACGGAGAGTTTGATCCTGGCTCAGGACGAACGCTGGCGGCGTGCTTAACACATGCAAGTCGAACGGTGAAGCCCTTCGGGGTGGATCAGT
>NZ_JBHWCL010000079.1:0-19030 GCF_042735125.1 Kitasatospora sp. NPDC059599
CACGGGTGGAGGGCCCGGCCGGTTCCGTTCCACCCGAGGTCCACCCCGGCTCCGATCAGCGGGAACGGCCCGGTCCGTAGCGTCGGAGGGGTCAGCAGAAACCTTTCCGTCGGGACGGAGAAGCTCCCATGAACGAGCGCAACGAGCGGGTCGTCGAGAGGCGCGTGCGGGCGGGCGCCCCTGCCGAGTGCGGCGAGGTGACGGCATGAACGCCTTCACCGACGTCCTCGTGGTCGCCGCGGTGGTGGTCCTGGTGGTCCAGCGCCAGATGCGCGTCCAACGCCTGGACTCCGAGCGCCGGTTCTGGCTGCTGCCGCTGATCCTGGGCGTGCTCGCGCTGCGGGACCCGCAGATCATCGACCACCACCACACCGGGCTCTCGGCGGCCCTGCTGGCCGCCGGGCTGCTGACGGTACTCGCGATGGGATCGGTCTGGGGCTGGACCGTCCGGCTCTGGCGGGACGCCGACGGCTCCGTCCTGGCCAAGGGCACCAAGGCCACCATGGCCGCCTGGGGTGGGATGATCGCCGTCCGGATCGGCCTGTACGGGATCGGATCGGCGCTGCACGTCCACCAGTCCGGCAGCGCGCTGATGCTCGGCATGGCGGTCATGCTGCTGGTCCGCTCGCTCGTGGTGAACTGGAGGGCCCGGATGCTGGAGCCCGCGGAGCGGACCGCCGTAGCGCGGTGACCCGTCGGCGCGTCGACCGTGACCGCCGGTACACCGCAGTGATCCCGCAGGTGGGCCCCGAGCCGCCGTGAGCACCGAGGAGGCACCCGTGGCCGGGTGGTACTGGACCCGCTGGCCGTCCCGCGAGGGGCTGGAACGCGAGGCGGAGAGCCGACCGCGGCGGACCCTGACGGTGCTCGGCCGGGTCGTGATGCTGACCGCCGTGTGCTGGGGGACGTTCTCCGGGGGCAGGTACGCCGGCTGGTCGCTGGTGGCCGCGGTGGTCGGGCTGGCCGCCTCCGTCGTCATCGGCGCCGGCTTCCTGCGCGCCTCCCGGGAGCAGCGCCCGGCGCCCGCGTTCGCCTTCGCCGCCGCCCTGTTCGCGGCCGGCTGGCTGGCCCACCGGGGGCAGGCCCCCACGCTCGGCGACGTCCTGTGGTGCGGGCTGGCCGTGCTCTCGCTGGTCCGGCTGCCGCTCGCCCCCGCCGTGGTCGTCGCGGGGGCCGCGATGGGTTCGTACGCGGCGGTCAACCCGGCGGACTGGTTGGGCGTCGGCGCCACCGTGGTCGGGATCGGTCTGCTCGGCTACCTGCTGCGGCTGGACGTCGAGGCGCGCGGCACCGCGCGCCGGCTGCTCGACCAGGAGCGGGCCGCCCGGGCCGCCGAGGCGGAGAGCGCGGCGCTCGCCGAACGGGCCCGGATCGCCCGGGAGATCCACGACGTGCTCGCCCACAGCCTGTCCGCGCAGCTCGTCCACCTGGAGGCGGCCCGGCTGATGCTGGAGCGTGACACCGACCGCGAGCAGATCCGCGAACGGGTCGTCGCCGCACGGCGGATGGCGCAGGACGGCCTGGCCGAGACCCGGCAGGCGCTGTCCGCGCTGCGCGGCGAGTTCACCCCGGTCGGGGACTTCCTGGTCGAGCTGACCGGCCGGGAGCGGGCCGCCCTCGCCGTCGTCGGCACCCCGCGCCCGCTCGCCGCCGAGTGCGCCCTCGCGGTGCGGCGCACCGCGCAGGAGGCGCTGACCAACGTGCGCAAGCACGCGCCCGGTACCCGCTGCTCCGTCGAACTGCGCTACCTGGAGGGGGCGGTGGAGCTGGAGGTGCGCAACACCCGCCCGCCGCGCGGCCAGTCGGCGGACGGGCCGTCGCCGGCGGAGCTGGCCGGCAGCGGCAGCGGGTACGGTCTGCTGGGGATGCGCGAACGCGCGGAACTGCTCGACGGCACGCTGACGGCGGGCCCGGAGGACGGAGGGTGGCGCGTGCTGCTGCGGGTGCCGGCATGACGGCGGCGGTCACCAGGGTGCTGGTGGCGGACGACCAGACGGTGGTGCGCGAGGGCATCGTGATGCTGCTGGGGCTGCTGCCCGGCATCGAGGTGGTCGGTGCGGCGGGCGACGGGGAGGAGGCCGTCGCCCTGGTGGAGCGGCATCACCCGGACGTGGTGCTGATGGACCTGCGGATGCCGCGCTGCGACGGCGTCGAGGCGACCCGGCGGATCCGGGCGGCCCACCCGGAGACCGAGGTCGTGGTCCTCACCACCTACGCCGACGACGACTCGCTGTTCCCGGCCTTGCAGGCGGGGGCCCGCGGGTACCTCACCAAGGACGCCGGTGGCGAGGAGATCGCCCGGGCCATCGCGGACGTCCGCGCGGGCGCGGCCGGACTCTCCCCGCAGGTCCAACTCCGTTTGCTGGAAAGGCTTTCGGAGCGGCCGGACCGGGTCGTGCCGTCGGTCGAACGACGTGCCGCCCGGCCGGGGGAGCTGCCCGACGGGCTGACCGCCCGGGAGGCGGAGGTGCTGGCACTGATCGCGGAGGGCCTCTCCAACGCCGAGATCGCCCAGCGGCTGTTCGTCAGCCAGGCCACGGTGAAGACGCACATCAACAACCTGTTCGCCAAGACCGCGGTGCGGGACCGGGCGCAGGCGGTCGCATACGCGTTCCGGCACGGAATCACCGGTACGCAGCAGTAGTCGGATGAGCGCCTGTCTGATGATCGATCACCTCATCGAGTGAACGTATCTGCGATGGTCCGAGAGGCTGTCCGGCGGCCCCCATGATGGTTCGGGTCAGGACGTCCGGCCGTTCAGGAGCAGCAGTGCCACAACAGCAGACGAGCAGTCCCGGGCAGGGACAGCGATTCGACTGGTGGGCCGCTCCGGCCGCCACCACCTCCTCCGGCGCCGCGGTCGGTGAGCCCCCGGACGCCCCGCCGGGCGTCCGCTCGGACCTCCCGTTCGAACCCGCTGCGCCGCACGGCCGAGCGGCCGTACCGGCGCAGCCCTCCCCGGCCCGTACGGCCTCCACCGTCGCGGAGCAGCCGGCCCCGGCCGAGCCCGCGGCCGTCGCCGCGGCCGTCCCGGAGGCCACCGACAGCACCGAGGTCTACCGGGCCGTCCAGGCCGGAGCGGCCTTCCAGGACATCCGCCGCAGCTACCGGTCGTTCGTCTTCCCGGTCACCGGCGCCTTCCTCGGCTGGTACCTGATGTACGTCGCCGCCCAGGCCGCCGCCCCGGACCTGATGCGCACCCGGGTGGCCGGTCCGCTCAACGTCGCCTGGCTGCTCGGCCTGCTGCAGTTCGCCTCCACCTTCCTGCTCACCTGGCTCTACGCCCGCAACGCCCGGACCAAGCGCGACCGCGCCGCCCTGGGCCTGCGCTGGGACACCCAGGACCAACTGCGATGACGAGCGTGATGACCACCCTGATGACCGGCGCGGTGAAGAACACGGTGACGACCGTGCTGACGACCGCCACCCCGCCCCCCGTCGCCCCCACCGGTGACCACCACTCGCTCGCGATCGCGCTGTTCGCCGTCGTCGTCCTGGTCACCCTGGGCATCACCCTGTGGGTCGGCCGCCAGGGCAACGCCGCCGAGGACTTCTACGCCGGCGGCCGCGACTTCACCCCGCTGCAGAACGGTTTCGCGCTCTCCGGCGACTACCTCTCCGCCGCCTCCTTCCTCGGCGTCGCCGGGCTGATCGCCCTGTACGGCTACGACGGGGTGATGTACAGCATCGGCTTCCTGGTCGCCTGGCTGGTCGTGCTGATGCTGGTTGCCGAACTCGTCCGCAACGCCGGCCGGTACACCCTCGCCGACGTGCTCGCGCTGCGACTGCGCCGCCGCAAGGTGCGGGCCGCGGCCGGCGGTGCCAGCGTCGTCGTCACCCTGCTCTACCTGGTCGCCCAGATGGTGGGCGCCGGCTCGCTGGTCGCCCTGCTGCTCGGCACCGGCAGTCCGCACGCCCGGACCTGGACGATCATCGCGGTCGGCGCCCTGATGATCGTCTACGTCACGATCGGCGGGATGCGGGCCACCACCTGGATCCAGATCGTCAAGGCCTTCCTGCTCACCGCAGGTTCGGTGCTGCTCACCGTGCTGCTGGTGGTCCGCTTCCACGGCGACCTCGGCGAGCTGATGCGCCAGGCGGCGCAGCACAGCGGCGCCGGGCACCGCTACCTGGAACCGGGCCTGAAGTACGGCCACGGCTTCACCAGCCGGCTGGACTTCTTCAGCCTCGGCCTCGCCCTGGTGCTCGGCACCGCCGGCCTGCCGCACATCCTGTCCCGCTTCTACACCGTGCCCACCGCGCGGGCCGCGCGCCGTTCCACGATGTGGGCGATCGGCCTGGTCGGCGGCTTCTACCTGATGGCCATCGTGCTCGGCCTCGGCGCCACCGCGCTGGTCGGCTCGGCCGAGGTGCGGCACGCCAACTCGGCGGGGAACACCGCCGTGCCGCTGCTCGCCCTGGTCCTCGGTGGCGGAAACGGCAGCACCGGAGGGGTGGTGCTGTTCGCGCTGATCTCGGCGATCGCCTTCGCCACCATCCTCGCCGTGGTCGCCGGGCTGACCCTGGCCTCCTCGGCGGCCTTCGCCCACGACATCTGGGCCGGGGCCTGGCGCGACCGGCCGCGGCGGGGACGCGGACGGGCACTGCGCGACCGGGCAGCGGGCGGCCGGGGCCGCCGCCGTCGGACCGAAGCCGTCCCGGCGTCCCGGTCGGAGGAGGGCGTCACGGCCTCCCGGGCGGCCGAGGACCCCGGGCCCGGGGCCGGCGAGCAGCAGGAGGTGGTCGTGGCCCGGTTCGCGGCGGGCGGGATCGGCGCGGCGGCGATCGTGATCAGCCTCTACGCCCAGCAGCTGAACGTGGCCTTCCTGGTCGGCCTGGCCTTCGCCGTCGCCGCCTCCTCCAACCTGCCCGTCCTGCTGTACAGCCTGTTCTGGTCGCGGTTCACCGCCCGCGGCGCGGTCTGGTCGGTGTACGGCGGACTGGTCCCGGCGATCGTGCTGGTGTTCTTCTCCCCGGTGGTCTCCGGCACCAAGGTGGCGCTGTTCCCCGGCGTCGACTTCCACTGGTTCCCGTTGGAGAACCCCGGCATCGTCTCCATCCCGCTCGGCTTCCTGGCGGGCTGGATCGGGACGGTCACCTCGTCCGAGCCGGCCGACGCCGACCGCTTCGCCGAGCTGGAGGTCCGTGCCCTCACCGGTGCGGGCGCGGCCTGAGCCGTCGCGCCCGGGGAACCCCGGCGGGCCTGGGGCCGCCGGGGTTCGCCGTGTCCGCGCCGTCCTCGGCCAGGGCCCGTCCCCGAGCCCGCGTCCACAGGGCCGGCGGTTCGAAGACGGGCCCTACGCCCGGGCCGCGAGCCCGTAGCGGTGTTCCGGCCGGCCGGTGTCGCCGTAGCGCAGGGTCAGCCGCAGCCGGCGGTCCCGCTCCAACTGCTTGAGGTAGCGCTGCGCCGTGGAGCGGCTCAGCCCGGTGGCGTCCGCGACCTCCTGGGCGGACAGCGGCCGGCCCGCCCGGCGCAGCACGCCCATCACCAGGTCGGTGGTCGGCGCCGAGTGGCCCTTGGGCAGCGTTCCGGCCGGGGCGGCGGCGCTGCGCAGGGTGGCGAACAGCCGGTCCACCTCGTCCTGGCCGGCTTCCCGGGCCGGTGCGGCCAGCGCGTGCCGCAGCTGCGCGTACGCCGTCAGCTTGTCCCGCAGCCCGGCGAAGGTGAACGGTTTGACCAGGTACTGCAGCGCGCCGTGCTGCATCGCGGCGTGCACCGTCGACACGTCCCGGGCGGCGGTCACCATCATCACGTCGCAGGCCACCTGGCGTTCCCGCAGTCGGCGCACCAGGGCCAGCCCGGTCTCGTCGGGCAGGTGGTGGTCGAGCAGCAGCAGGTCCACCGGTCGGCGCTCCAGCGCGGCCAGCGCCTCCCCGGCCGAGTGCGCGGTGCCGGTGACCCGGAAGCCCGGCACCCTGGCCACGTACGCGGCGTGCACGTCGGCGACCCGGAAGTCGTCGTCCACCACGAGTACGTCGATCATCACGCCTCCACGAGCCGGTCGGTGAGCAGGGCCTCGGGCAGTTCGACCGTGAACCGGGCGCCGCCCACCGGCCCGGTGTCGAGCACGATCCGGCCGCCGGTCCGCTCGACCAGCCGCCGCACCATCGCCAGCCCCAGCCCGCGCGGGCGGTGCGCGGGTGCGTCCTTGCTGGTCCACCCCTCCTCGAAGACCTGCTCGCGCAGCTCCTCCGGCACGCCGGGGCCGCTGTCCGCGACCTGCAGCAGCAGGGTGGAGCCGGCCGCCGCCAGGCTCACCTCCACCCGGCCGCCCCCGTCCGGCGCCACCGCGTCCACCGCGTTGTCGACCAGGTTTCCGAGCACCGTCACGAGCGCCCGCGCGTCCACCACCACGTCCGGCAGGTGCGCCGCCGGAGCCAGCACCAGCCGGACCCCGCGCTCGCCGGCCACCGCCGTCTTGCCCGCCAGCAGCGCCGCGACGTGCGGGTCCTGCACCTGCTCGGCGATCCGGGCGGCGACCACGGCGTGCGAGCCGGACTGCTCCGAGATGAACGCCACCGCCTGTTCGTGGCGGCCCAGCTCCAGCAGGCCCAGCAGGGTGTGCATCCGGTTGGCGTGTTCGTGGTCCTGGGCGCGCAGGGCCTCGGTCAGGCTGCGGGTGGTGTCCAGCTCGCGGACCAGCGACTCCAGCTCGGTGCGGTCGCGCAGCGTGACCACCGCCCCGCCGGCGGGCCCGCCCGGGGCGGTCGCCATCCGGTTCACCACGAGCACCCGGTCGTCCCGGACGGCCGGCAGGTCGGCGCCGGTGATCCGCCCGGTCAGCACGTCGGCCAGCCGACCCGGCGGCAGCACGTCGGCGATCGGGCGGCCGGTGCAGTCCTCGGGCAGGCCGAGCAGCCGGACCGCCTCGTCGTTGGCCAGCCGGATCCGGTCGTGCTCGTCCAGCGCGACCATGCCCTCGCGGATGCCGTGCAGCATCGCCTCCCGCTCCACCAGCAGCGCGGAGATGTCGGCCAGTGCGATGTTGTGGGTGCGGCGCTTGAGCCGGCGGGCCAGGGCCAGCGTGGCGACCGTACCGGCGGTCAGGCCGGCGCCCGCGCACAGCAGGATCCCGGTGAGCATCGACAGCAGCCGGCGGCGGATCGAGTCGTCGCTGATGCCCACCGACACCTCGCCGACGATCCGGCCGTCCGACATCCGCAGCGGCACCTTGCCGCGTGCGGTGCGGCCCAGCGTGCCCTGCTGGATCGCGGTGACGCTGCGGCCGCCCAGCGCCGGCTCCGGGTCGGTGCTGACCCGCTGGCCGATCCGGCCCGGGTCGGTGTGCGAGAGCCGGATCCCGTCCAGGTCGGTGACCACCACGAAGCTGGCGCCGGTGGCCAGGCGGATCTGCTCGGCGTTGCGCTGCGCGGTCACCACGTCGCGGGTGTCGGCGGCCCGGGCGATCGCCTCGTCGGTGGCGGTGGCCTGGGCGATCGACAGCGCGCGCTGCATCGCGTCGTGGTCCAGCTCGCTGCTGACGGGGGCCAGGAACAGTCCGGCGGTCACGGCGGTGACACCGACGGTGACGACGGTCTGGCTCAGCAGCAGCTGTGCGAAGACCCGGCGGGGCCAGTGGGGGAGCTTCATCCGGGCCTCCTCTCGGCGGCTTCGGGCGGTTCTGCGGCGGTGGGGGGGCGTTCCGCGAGGGGCGGGGCGGTTCCGAGCGGGGTGGTTCCGAGCGGGGTGGTTCCGAGGGGGATGGTTCCGAGCGGGGGTAGGGCGTTCCGCGGGGGTGGGGGTCGGGACACCCTACGTTTCCGGCGTGTTTCTGTCAGCCGCGCCCCCGCAGTTGTAGCGGAAGCAAAACGAGCAGAACACCCCTCAACGCGGAGAACCCGCAGTACGCGGAGAAGGCTCCCGCCGGGGCCGGGGCCGCTCCTACCTTTCCGGGGCAAGCACTGACCCGGGAGGAACGAATGAGCAAGACCCCGGCGATCGAGCTGACCGGCGCCACCAAACGGTTCCGCACCCCGTCCGGGGCGCTGCACACCGCCGTCCGTGATCTCGATCTGACCGTCGCCCAGGGCGAGTTCGTCGCCGTCGTCGGGCCCACCGGCTGCGGCAAGTCGACCACGCTGACACTGGTCAGCGGCCTGGAGGAGCCCACCGAGGGCGAGGTCCGGGTGGACGGCGAGCCCGTCACCGGGATCGACCCGAAGGTCGGGTTCGTCTTCCAGCAGGACGCCGTCTTCCCCTGGCGCACCGTCCTGTCCAACGTGATGGCCGGCCCGCGCTTTCGCGGTGTGCCCACCGCCGAGGCCAGGGAGCGGGCCCGGGACTGGCTGGGCCGGGTCGGCCTCGCCGCCTTCGAGGACCGCTACCCGCACCAGCTGTCCGGCGGCATGCGCAAGCGCGTCGCGCTCGCCCAGACCTTCGTCAACGACCCGACGATCCTGCTGATGGACGAGCCGTTCTCGGCACTGGACGTGCAGACCCGCGCCCTCATGTCGGACCAGCTGCTGGAGCTGTGGGCCGGGACGGGCTCGTCGGTCGTCTTCGTCACCCACGACCTGGACGAGGCCATCGCGCTCGCCGACCGGGTCGTCGTCATGACCGCCGGACCGGCCACCGTCAAGGAGGTCTTCACCGTCGACCTGCCACGACCGCGCACCGTGGAGGCCGTCCGGCTGGAACCCAGGTTCGTCGAGCTGTACCGCGAGATCTGGGCTTCGCTCGGCGAAGAGGTGCGCATCACCCGGGAGAGAGGAGCGGGTCGTGCCGCTTGAGTCCGTATCCGCCGTCGCCGGGAAGCCCCCGGTCGTCACCACGAGGACCGAGGCCCGTGAACGGGCCGCCCGCAACCGGAAGTTGGGCGTCTACGGCGCCCGGGTCGCGGTCCTGGTCGCCTTCCTCGGGCTGTGGGAGGTCTGCGCCCGGACGAACGTCGTCGACCCGTTCAACTTCTCGCAGCCGTCGAAGATCTGGGACCAGATCTGGCAGTGGATCACCCACGGCACCGCCCAGGGTTCGCTCGGCGAGCAGATCGGCTACACCCTCTACGAGGCCCTCACCGGCTGGGTGATCGGTGTCATCGGTGGTGTGCTGCTGGGCATCGCGCTCGGCCGGATCCGCTTCCTGGCCGACGTGTTCGGGCCGTACATCAAGGTGCTCAACGCCATCCCGCGCATCGTGCTCGCGCCGATCTTCCTGATCTGGTTCGGCCTCGGCCCGGCCTCCAAGGTCGCCTCCGCCGTGGTGCTGGTGTTCTTCCCGGTGTTCTTCAACGCCTTCCAGGGCGCCCGCGAGGTGGACCGCAACCTCGTCGCCAACGCCCGCATCCTGGGCGCCGACAACCGCAGGGTCACCCTCCAGGTGGTCATTCCCGCCGCCACCACCTGGATCTTCACCAGCCTGCACGTCAGCTTCGGCTTCGCGCTGATCGGCGCCATCGTCGGCGAGTACATCGGCGCCACCAAGGGCCTCGGCCTGCTGGTCGCGGCCGCCCAGGGCACCTTCAACGCGGCCGGCGTGTACGCCGCCATGACCATCCTCGCCGTCGTCGCGCTGCTCACCGAGGGCCTGCTGACCTTCGCCGAGAAGAAGCTGTTCCGCTGGAAGCCCGCCGACGCGGGCGACGGCCGCTGACACCCCTGCCTGAGAAGAAGAAGAGAGAGGCACCCCCACCCATGCGCCCGAACTCCACCGGCAGAGCCGCTGCCGCCGCCCTCGCCGCCGCCCTGCTCGTCCCGCTCTCCGCCTGCGCCAACGACGCCGCCACCGCCGGGCATGGGGCGGTCGCCGCCCCGGCCGGGCAGCAGGTCGACGGACCCAAGGTCAAGATCATGGTCGGCGGCCTGGACAAGGTCATCTACCTGCCCGCGATGCTCGCCCAGCGGCTCGGCGCCTTCGCCGAGGCCGGCGTCAACGTCGAGCTGATGACCGAGCCTGCCGGCGTCAACGCCACCACCGCCCTGCTCGCCGGGGACGTCCAGGGCGCCGTCGGCTTCTACGACCACACCATCGACCTGCAGGCCAAGGGCAAGAACGTCGAGTCCGTGGTGCAGTTCGCCCAGGCGCCCGGGGAGGTCGAGGTGGTCTCCACCAAGCAGGCCGACGCCGTCAGGTCCGGCGCCGACTTCAAGGGCAAGAAGCTCGGCGTCACCAGCCTCGGCTCCTCCACCGACTTCCTCACCAAGTACCTCGCGGTCAAGAACGGCACCGCCGTCAGTGAGTTCAGCCCGATCGCGGTCGGCGCCGGCCAGACCTTCATCGCCGCGCTCCAGCAGGGCAGCATCGACGCCGGGATGACCACGGACCCCACCGTCGCCACCATCCTGGACAAGGGCCTCGGCAAGGTCCTCTACGACATGCGCACCCCCGAGGGCTCGCGCCAGGCGCTCGGCGGGCTGTACCCGTCGTCCTCGCTGTACATGAACGCCGACTGGGTGGAGAAGAACAAGGACACCACCCAGAAGCTCGCCAACGCCTTCGTGAAGACCCTCAAGTGGATGTCCACCCACACCCCCGAGGAGATCGCCGCGAAGATGCCCGCCGACTACGCGCAGGGCGGCGCCGAGCAGTACGCGGCGGCGATCAAGGCGACGCTGCCCATGTTCACCACGGACGGCGTGATGCCGGCCGACGGGCCGAAGACGGTGCTCGCGGTGCTCGCGGCGTTCCACCCGGACGTCAAGGGCAAGGAGGGGTCGATCGACCTGTCCAGGACGTACACCACCGAGTTCGTCGGCAAGGCCACCGGCTGAGCCCGCCCCCGTGCCGCCGCGGTCCCGCGCTCACCCCCACGGGCGCGGGGCCGCCGCCGTCCGGACCCCCGCTCAGATCCCGCGCACCGACAGCACGTCCATGCGCGACGGCGTCCCCGCCGCCTTGCCGCAGCTCTCCGGACGCGGCGGCTCGCTCGCCGACTCGATCACGTCCACCTCCCAGGCCCGGCCGTCCCGGTGCAGCACCGTCACCAGCCAGCGGCCCCCGCCGTCCGGCCGCTGGGTGAGCGTCAGCGCGTCCACCCCGGTCTCGCCGGTCGCCAGCCGCACCGCGTGCTCCGCCGCCTGACCCGGACGCTCCCAGCCCGAGCAGCCCCGCGACCACTCCGGCACCACGTGCCCGGCCGCCGTCGCCGCCAGCACCTCCTTGGCGCTCTCCGCCGTCAGCCGCCCGTACGCGTAGCCGTGCGGCAGCACCAGCATCGTGGGGGAGAAGCGGTGCCCGCCCAGGTGGGTCACCTCCCACACCTCGCTGTGCCCGGCCGCCGCGAGCTCTGCCGCGAGCGGCCGGCCCAGCAGTGCGCAGCAGCGGTCCCGCCGCCCGTTGGTGCACACCAGCGCCACCGGGCCGCCGACGTGCTCCGCACCGAAGCCCGTGTGGTCGCCGGCACCCAGCGCCGCGAAGTCCAGGCCCAGCAGCTCCGCCGGGTCCGCCACCTGCGTCCGGCGCACCCAGCCGCGGCCCGGCACCGTGTGCGCCACGACCACCTCGTGCCGCGCCGTCGGCAGGCAGTCCGCGTGCCGACCCGGCCGCCGGACCAGCGCCACCCGCACACCCGTCCCGGCCGCGGCCTCCTCCAGGGCCCGCCCGACCGCCGTGTCCAGGTGGCTCTCGCGCAGCGCCTTCGCACCCCACGGCCCGTTCTGCTCCACCAGCAGCCAGGTGCTCGCCACCGCCGCCGTCGCGGCCAGCGGTTCCGAAAGTTCACGCGACAGCGTCGCACAGGTGCTCACCCGGGCAAGGCTACCCTCACCTGCCGGCGCGGTCGCCGAGCCGGGGGACGGCCGGGACCGGTGCGGGGGACGGCCGGGACCGGCCCCAGGGGAGGCCTCCGGGGAGGCCCCGGGCCGGGGCGGGGGAGGCCCCGTCGTGGCGGAGCCCGTGACGGCGTGGGTCCGGGAACGGCGGAGGGAGGGACGCCCGGGAACGCCCCTCCCTCCGCCGCGGCCGGCCGTTACGCCGGGCCGGCGACCACGTCGACCCGGCCGTTACGCCGGACCGGCGACCACGTCGACCCGGGCGGTGACCGGCGTGCCGGACCCGTCGCGGCGCGGGTCACGGTCGGGCAGGTCGACCGGGACGCCCTTGGCGGTGGCGGCGCGGGCCGGCGCGGCACCCGCCCAGGCGAAGGCCAGGGCGTCCTCGCCGCGCAGGAAGCGCTGGCAGCGGACGCCGCCGGTGGCGCGGCCCTTGCGCGGGTACTGCTCGAACGGGGTGACCTTCCAGGTCGTCTGCTCGCCGTCGGACAGCGTGCCGGAGGCCGTCGCGACCGAGACCACCACGGCGTCGGCGGCCGGGTCCACCGCCGTGAACGACAGCACCCGTGCCCCGTCGGAGAGCTTGATGCCGGCCATGCCACCGGCCGGACGGCCCTGCGGGCGGACCTGGCCCGCCGGGTAGCGCAGCAGCTGCGCGTCGGAGGCGATGAAGACCAGGTCCTCCTCACCGGTGCGCAGTTCGACCGCGCCGACCAGCTCGTCACCCTCCTTGAGGGCGATCACCTCGAACTCGTCCTTGTTCGCCGGCCACTCCGGCACCACCCGCTTCACCACGCCCTGCAGCGTGCCCAGCGCCAGCCCCGGCGAGGACTCGTCCAGCGTGGTCAGGGCCAGCGCCCGCTCCCCGGTCTCCAGGCGCAGGAACTCGCCCACCGCGGCCCCGCCCGCCAGGTTCGGAGACGGGGTCGGCGGCATCGCGGGCAGGTCGATCACCGGCAGCCGCAGCACCCGGCCCGCGGACGTCACCACGCCCACGTCGGCGCGCGCCGTCGCGTGCACCGCCGACACGATCACGTCGTGCTTCGACCGCTTCTCGGACAGCTCGAACGGCTCGCCGTCCGCCGTCCGCGCCAGCAGGCCGGTCGAGGACAGCAGCACCCGGCACGGGTCGTCCGCGACCTCCAGCGGCACCGCCAGCGCCGCCGACGGCGCCGCCCCCGCCTCCAGCAGGACCGTCCGCCGCTCCGTGCCGAACTGCTTCGCCACCGCGCCCAGTTCGGTCGACACCACGCTGCGCAGCTTGGTGTCCGACTCCAGGATCTCGGTCAGGTCCGCGATCTCCGAGTTGAGCTTCGCCTTCTCCTGCTCCAGCTCCACCCGGTCGAAGCGGGTGAGCCGGCGCAGCGGGGTGTCCAGGATGTACGCGGTCTGCGTGTCCGACAGCGAGAAGCGCTCCATCAGGCGCTCCTTCGCCTGCTGCGCGTTGTCGCTCGACCGGATGATCGCGATGACCTCGTCGATGTCGAGCAGCGCCACCAGCAGGCCCTCGACCAGGTGCAACCGCTCCTGGCGCTTGCGGCGGCGGAAGTCGCTGCGCCGGCGCACCACGGTGAAGCGGTGGTCGACGTAGACCTCCAGCAGCTCCTTCAGGCCCAGCGTCAGCGGCTGCCCGTCCACCAGCGCCACGTTGTTGATGCCGAAGGTCTCTTCCATCGGCGTCAGCTTGTAGAGCTGTTCGAGCAGCGCCTCCGGCACGAAGCCGTTCTTGACCTCGATCACCAGCCGCAGCCCGTGCTCGCGGTCGGTCAGGTCCTTGACGTCCGCGATGCCCTGCAGCTTCTTCGCGTTGACCAGGTCCTTGATCTTCGAGATGACCTTCTCCGGGCCGACGTTGTACGGCAGCTCGGTGACCACGATGCCCTTGCGACGGGCCGTCACCGCCTCCACCGTGCACGTCGCCCGGATCTTGAACGTGCCGCGGCCGGACTCGTAGGCGTCCCGGATCCCGGACAGGCCCACGATCCGCCCGCCGGTCGGCAGGTCCGGACCGGGGACGAACCGCATCAGCGTGTCCAGGTCCGCGGTCGGGTGCTTGATCAGGTGCCGGGCCGCCGCCACCACCTCGGACAGGTTGTGCGGCGGCATGTTGGTCGCCATGCCCACCGCGATGCCCGTCGCGCCGTTCACCAGCAGGTTCGGGAACGCGGCCGGCAGCGCCAGCGGCTCCTGCTCGCTGCCGTCGTAGTTCGGGCCGAAGTCGACGGTGTCCTCGTGGATCGACTCCACCATCGCCATCGACGCCGCGGTGAGCCGCGACTCGGTGTAGCGCATCGCGGCCGGCGGGTCGTCGTTGCCCAGCGAACCGAAGTTGCCGTGCCCGTCGATCAGCGGCAGCCGCATCGAGAACGGCTGGGCCATGCGCACCACGGAGTCGTAGATCGACGCGTCACCGTGCGGGTGCAGCCGGCCCATCACCTCGCCCACCAGGCGTGCGCACTTGACGTGCCCGCGCTCCGGGCGCAGGCCCATCTCGTTGGCCTGGTACAGGATCCGGCGGTGCACCGGCTTCAGACCGTCCCGCGCGTCGGGCAGCGCACGCGAGTAGATCACCGAGTAGGCGTACTCCAGGAAGGAGCCCTGCATCTCGTCCACGACGTCGACGTCGAGGATCCGCTCCTCGAAGTCTCCGGGCGGCGGGGTCTGCGAACTGCGGCGGGCCATCGCGGCGGGGCTCCCTTACGTGTCGCTGGCTGTGTCTCGGTGGGGCGGCGGTCGGTGCCGCCCCGCGCCGGACCCGTCAACCCGGCGTGGTCGACAGGGCGCGGCGCCCCCATTGTGGACCCTCGCGCGGACACTCCCGGTCAGCGGCCCTCTTCCGCCCCTGGCGAACGACCCCGTCCGCGCGGACACGAACACGGCTCCCGCACGTTGCACCACAATGGGGGACGCCACACGAACCCCCGACATCGACGACGGGAAGGACCCGAGCGCATGGCCAACCCGGCCCCCGCCTCCAGCCGAGGCATCGCCATCACCGAGCACCGCCTGGCCAACGGGCTGCGCGTCGTCCTCTCCGAGGACCACCTCACCCCGGTCGCCGCCGTCTGCCTCTGGTACGACGTGGGCTCCCGCCACGAGGTCAAGGGCCGCACCGGCCTCGCCCACCTCTTCGAGCACCTGATGTTCCAGGGCTCCGCCAACGTCTCCAACAACGGGCACTTCGAACTGGTCCAGGGTGCCGGCGGCTCGCTCAACGGCACCACCAGCTTCGAGCGCACCAACTACTTCGAGACCATGCCCGCCCACCAGCTGGAACTCGCCCTCTGGCTGGAGGCCGACCGGATGGGCTCGCTGCTCGCCGCGCTCGACGAGACGTCCATGGAGAACCAGCGCGACGTCGTCAAGAACGAGCGCCGCCAGCGCTACGACAACGTCCCGTACGGCACCGCCTTCGAGAAGCTCACCGCGCTCTCCTACCCCGACGGCCACCCGTACCACCACACGCCCATCGGCTCCATGGCCGACCTCGACGCGGCCACGCTGGAGGACGCCCGGACGTTCTTCCGCACCTACTACGCGCCCAACAACGCCGTCCTGTCCGTCGTCGGCGACATCGACCCCGAGCAGACCGTCGCCTGGGTCGAGAAGTACTTCGGCTCGATCCCCGCCCACGACGGCAAGCAGCCCCCGCGCTCCGGCGAGCTCCCGGACACCATCGGCCGCGAGATCCGCGAGGAAGTCCACGAGGACGTCCCCTCCCGCGCCCTGATGGCCGCCTACCGCCTCCCGCACGACGGCACCCGCGAGGCCGACGCGGCCGACCTCGCCCTCACCGTCCTCGGCAGCGGCGAGTCCAGCCGCCTCTACAACCGGCTCGTCCGCCGCGACCGCACCGCCGTCGCCGCCGGCTTCGGCCTGCTGCGCCTGGCCGGCGCCCCCAGCCTCGGCTGGCTCGACGTCAAGACCTCCGGCGACGCCACCCTCGCGCAGATCGACGCGGCCGTCGACGAGGAACTCGCCCGCTTCGCCGCCGAGGGCCCCACGCCCGAGGAACTGGAGCGCGCCCAGGCGCAGATCGAGCGCGAGTGGCTGGACCGGCTCACCACCGTCGCCGGCCGCGCCGACGAACTCTGCCGCTACGCCGTCCTGTTCGGCGACCCCAAGCTGCTCAACGACGCCCTCCCCAAGGTCCTCGACGTCACCGCCGAGGAGGTCCGGGCCGTCGCCGCGGCCCGGCTCCACCCCGACAACCGGGCCGTCCTCGCCTACGAGCCGACCGCCGCCGACACCGACGACGACTCCGACGCCGCTTCCGAAGAGGAGGGTGCCGCCGTATGAGCACCGACTACGTCCCCGCCATGACCTTCCACCCGCAGCCCCAGCCCGGCACCCCCGGCCCGTGGGCCTTCCCCGCCCCGGAGCGGGCCGCCCTCGGCAACGGCATCACCGTCCTGCACTGCCACCGGCCCGGCCAGCAGCTGGTCGCCGTCGAGGTCCTCCTCGACGTCCCGCTCGCCGCCGAGCCGGACGGCCTCGACGGCATCGCCGCGATCCTCGCCCGCGCCCTCAACGAGGGCACCGACACCCTCAGCGCCGAGGAGTTCGCCGGCGAGCTGGAGCGGGCCGGTGCCACTCTGGACGCGCACGCCGACCACCCGTGCATCCGGGTCTCCCTGGAGGTGCCCGCCTCCCGCCTGCAGCGCGGCCTGTCCCTGCTCGCCGACGCCCTGCGCGCGCCCGCGCTGCCCGAGGCCGAGATCGAGCGCCTGGTCGCCAACCGCCTGGACGAGATCGTCCACGAGCAGGCCAACCCCGCCCGGCGCGCCGCCAAGGCCCTCTACGCCCAGCTCTTCGACGCCGCCGACCGGCTCTCCCGGCCCCGCGCCGGTACCTCCGACACCGTCAAGTCGATCGACCGTGCCGCCGTCAAGGCCTTCTACGACGCCCACGTGCGCCCGGCGACCAGCACCGTCGTCGTGGTCGGCGACCTCACCGGCGTCGACCTGCCCGCCCTCCTGGAGGGCACCCTCGGCACCTGGACCGGCCCGGCTGCCGAAGCCTCCGTCCACGCCCCGGTCGCCGGTGACGACCACGGCCGCGTCGTCATCGTGGACCGCCCCGGGTCCGTCCAGACCCAGCTGCTGATCGGCCGGATCGGCCCCGACCGCCACGACCCGGTCTGGGCCGCGCAGACCCTCGGCACCTACTGCCTGGGCGGCACCCTCACCTCCCGACTGGACCGCGTCCTGCGCGAGGAGAAGGGCTACACCTACGGCGTCCGGGCCTTCGCCCAGCCGCTGCGCTCCGCCGCCGACGGCAGCGGGCGCTCGCTGATCGCCATCAGCGGCTCGGTGGACACCGCCTCCACCGCCCCGGCGCTCGCCGACACCTGGACCATCCTGCGCACCCTCGCCGCCGAGGGCCTCACCGACGCCGAGCGCGACGAGGCCGTGCAGTTCCTGGTCGGCGTGGCGCCCCTCAAGTACGAGACCGCGGGCTCGGTGGCCGGCACCCTGGCCGACCAGGTCGAGCAGTACCTGGCGGACGACTACCAGGCCGAGATCTACCGGCAGCTCGCCGAACTGTCCACCGCCGCCGCCACCGAGGCGGTCGTCGCGGCCTTCCCGCCGGACCGTCTGGTCACCGTCCTGGTCGGCGACGCGGCCGTGATCGCCGAGGACGTGCGGGCGCTCGGCATCGGCGAGGTCACCGTCGTCGGCTGACGGCCCCGGACCCTGTCGCACCGGCCCGGTGGAGCACCCGCTCCGCCGGGCCGGACGCGTTCCTAAATCCGTTGCGGGCCCGACCCGTTCCATGGATAGATGTTCCCCGACGCACAGCACGTGCGAACGCGGATCGGGACGAACGAAGGGAGGCGGTCACCATGCGGGTCGAGCAAGCCATACGACGACGCTCCCCGAGGCCGTACTCCCCCCGTGCCGCCGCCCCGGGCGCCTGAGCCCCCCTGAACTTCCCCGAGCCGCGCCGGGATCCTTTCGCGCGGCACCCCGTTTCCCGTGAACCACCCGACCCGTGGAGGTCGTTCGATCATGACGTACACCGAGGTACCCGGCGTCCGGGTCCCGATCCGGATGTGGACCGACCCGGCGACGGTCGAGGGCCAGGCCCTGCAGCAGCTGCGCAACATCAGCTCGCTGCCCTGGCTGCGCGGCCTCGCCGTGATGCCCGACGTGCACCTGGGCAAGGGCGCGACGGTGGGCTCCGTCATCGCGATGAAGGACGCGGTCTGCCCGGCGGCGGTCGGCGTCGACATCGGCTGCGGGATGAGCGCGGTGAAGACCTCGCTCACCGCCGACGACCTCCCGGACGACCTGTCGGGCCTGCGCTCCGAGATCGAGCGGACCATCCCGGTCGGCCGCGGCCTGCACGCCGACCCGGTCGACCCGGCGAAGCTGCAGGGCGTGAGCGCCGTCGGCTGGGACGACTTCTGGCGGCGCTTCGACGGCATCGCGGAGGAGGTCAAGTGGCGCCGCGAGCGGGCGATGCAGCAGATGGCGACGCTCGGCGGAGGTAATCACTTCATCGAACTGTGCGTCGATACGACCGGCGCGGTCTGGCTGATGCTGCACTCCGGTTCCCGCAACATCGGCAAGGAGCTGGCGGAGCACCACATGGGCGTCGCCCGCTCGCTGTCGCACAACCAGGGCCTGATCGACCAGGACCTCGCGGTCTTCCTCGCGAAGACCTCCGAGATGGCGGCCTACCGCCAGGACCTGTTTTGGGCGCAGGAGTACGCGAAGCACAACCGCGCCGTGATGATGGCGCTCTTCCAGGACGTCGTCCGGCGCGAGTTCGCCAAGGCGGAGGTCACCTTCGACGAGGTCATCAGCTGCCACCACAACTACGTGGCGGAGGAGCGGTACGACGGCGTCGACCTGCTGGTGACCCGCAAGGGTGCGATCCGGGCCGGCTCCGGGGACCTCGGGATCATCCCGGGTTCGATGGGGACGGGTTCCTACATCGTCCGCGGCCTGGGCAACGCGTCGTCCTTCAACTCCGCCTCGCACGGCGCGGGCCGCAAGATGAGCCGCAACGCGGCGAAGAAGCGGTTCACCACGCGGGACCTGGCCGAGCAGACCGCGGGCGTGGAGTGCCGCAAGGACAGCGGCGTGGTGGACGAGATCCCGGGCGCCTACAAGAACATCGAGAAGGTCATCGAGCAGCAGAAGGACCTCGTCGAGGTGGTCGCGCACCTCAAGCAGGTCGTCTGCGTCAAGGGCTGACCACAACGGATCGGGGTGGCGCCCGGTTGCGGCGGCACCCCCCTCGGGCGGTGGCGGGGGCGCAGGCCGCGGCGGGGCGCACGGCGAGGCCCGCCCGGACGAGCGTGGCGAGACGGGCG
>NZ_JBHWCL010000079.1:19040-42113 GCF_042735125.1 Kitasatospora sp. NPDC059599
CCCCGGGGGGCCCCCCCCCCCACTCCCTGGGCCACCGAGCACCGCGCTAACCACACCGGCGGGGGGCCGCCCGGCAACCCCCGGCCACCCCGATCGGGCGTTCGCGGGGCCTCAGGCCGCGGCGGGGAGCTCGTCGAGGCCCTCCTGGACGAGCTTGGCGAGACGGTCGAGCGCGTCGTCGGCGTTCTCGGCGTCGGAGGCCAGGACGACCTCGTCGCCGCCCTGGGCGCCCAGGGCGAGGAGGCCGAGCATGGAGGCGGCGTTGACCGGGTTGCCGCCGGGCTTGGCGATGGTGATCGGCACGCCGGTGGCCGTGACGGCCCGGACGAAGACGGAGGCGGGACGGGCGTGCAGGCCCTCGGCCCAACCGATGGTGACGCGGCGCTCAGCCATGAGACGTGCCTTTCCGGTGAAGCTGGTCACGGCCGTGCTCGGGGAGCGGGGGAAGCGGCCATGTTGTCTAGACCAGTGTTGCACGCAGGGGGCCCTGCGAACCGCGGTGTTCAGGACTTGTGATTGTTTCTTTTCGGGGCATAAACCCCGGCGCCCGGTCCCGTCCACCCTGCCGTGGGCTCGCGCCCGGCGCCATCCGGCCCACCGCCGGATAACCTGACGAATGTGGACGACCCCGCGGCAACGAACCCCGAGCGGCATCCGGACTACCCGCAGCACTGGGAAGCCGACATCCTGCTGCGCGACGGCGGCACGGCCCGGATCCGGCCGATCACTCCCTCCGACGCCGGCCGCCTCGTCGAGTTCTACGAGCAGGTCTCCGACCAGTCCAAGTACTTCCGATTCTTCGCCCCTTATCCCCGGCTCTCCGACAAGGACGTCCGCCGCTTCACCCACCACGACTTCGTGAACCGGGTCGGCCTCGCGGTGGTCGTCCGGGACCACTTCATCGCCACCGTCCGGTACGACCGGATCGACGCCGAGGGCCGCCCCTCCGTCACCGGGACCGATGCCGAGGTGGCCTTCCTGGTGCAGGACGCCCACCAGGGCCGCGGCGTGGCCTCGGCGCTGCTGGAGCACATCGCCGCCGTCGCCCAGGAGCGCGGCATCCGCCGCTTCCAGGCCGAGGTGCTGCCGGAGAACCGGAAGATGGTGAAGGTCTTCACCGACGCCGGCTACACCCAGCACCGCAGCTTCGCCGACGGCGTGGTGCACCTGGAGTTCGACCTCGAACAGACCGACCGCTCGCTCGCCGTGATGCGTGCCCGCGAGCACCGTGCCGAGGCGCGTTCGGTGCAGCGCCTGCTCACGCCGCGCTCGGTCGCGGTGATCGGGGTCTCCCGCACCCCGCAGACGGTCGGCCGGGCGGTCCTGCGCGACGTGCTGGCCGGCGCCCCGGCCGGGTGCCCGGTCTACGCGGTGAACCGCAACGCCCCGCCCGGCACCGAACTGGACGGCGTCCCGGTGCACCGTTCGATTCTGGACATTCCCGGGCCGGTGGACCTCGCCGTGATCGCCGTCCCCGAGGGAGCCGTCCCGGCCGCCGTGGCGGAGTGCGGCGCGCACGGCGTGCAGGGCCTGGTGGTGCTCACGGCCGGCTACGCGGAGACCGGTCCGGAGGGCCGGGACCGGCAGCGCGCCCTGGTCCGCCAGGCCCGCGCGGCGGGGATGCGGGTGATCGGCCCGAACGCCTTCGGCCTGATCAACACCGACCCGGCGAACCCGCTGAACGCCTCGCTCGCGCCGCGCCTGCCCGGCCGCGGCGGCTTCGGGATCTTCTGCCAGTCCGGCGCGATCGGCGTGGCCCTGCTGGAGGCCGCCCACCGCCGCGGCCTCGGCGTCTCCTCCTTCGCCTCGGTCGGCAACCGCGCCGACGTCTCCGGCAACGACTTCCTGCAGTACTGGGCGGAGGACGAGGCCACCCGGGTCGTCCTGCTGTACCTGGAGTCCTTCGGCAACCCGCGCAAGTTCACCCGGATCGCCCGGCGCCTGGCCGCCGCCAAGCCGGTCGTGGTGGTCAAGGGCGCCCGGCACACCGGCAGCCTGCCGCCGGGCCACGCCGTCCCGGCCACCGCCACCGGCCTGCGGGACGCGACCGTCGACGCGCTGTTCGAACAGGCGGGCGTCACCAGGGTCTCCACCATCACCGAGCTGTACGACACCGGCGAGCTGCTGGCCCTGCAGCCGCTGCCGCCGGGGGACCGGGTCGCGGTGGTCGGCAACTCGGACTCGCTGGGCCTGCTCACCTACGACGCCCTGCTGAGCGCCGGTCTGCGCCCGCACACCCCGGTCGACCTGACCACCGCCGCGACCGGCGAGAACTTCCGGATCGCGCTGGACGTCGCCCTCGCCGACCCCGCCGTCGACGCGGTGATCGCCGTCGCGATCCCGCCGATCGGCACCTCCGCGCACGCCTTCATGGGCGGCCGGCTGACCGGCGACGACGACCCGGAGATGGGCTCGGACGACCCGGAGATCGCCGCCGGCCTGCTCGAAGCCGGTCAGCGGGCCGAGGAACTGGGCAAGCCGCTGCTGCTCGCGCACCTGGCCCTGACCGACCTGCCGGCCCGGCTGCGTCCGGGTGGCATCCCCGCGTACCCGGCGCCCGAGCGGGCAGTCCTCGCCCTCACCCACGCCGTCCACTACGCGCAGTGGCGGCGCCGGACGGCCGAGGCCGAGGAGACCGCGCGCGTGCCGGACCTGGACCGGATCGACGAGCCCGGCGCCCGCACCCTGGTGGCGGCGGCGCTGAGCACCCGGACCGCCGTCGCCGCCCGCACCCAGCCGGGCGGCGCTCGGATCACCCTGTCCGACGCCGAGGCCCGTGAGCTGCTGGCCCGCTACGGCATCGACGTCTCGCCGACGCTGCCGGCCCCGCACGAGGCGGCGGCGGTCGCGGCGGCGGCCTCGCTCGGCTACCCGGTGGCCCTCAAGGCGACCGCCCCCCACCTGCGCCACCGCCCCGACCTGGGCAGCGTCCGGCTGGACCTGACCGGCGAGCCGGGCCTGCGCCGCGCCCACCGCGAGCTGGACGTGCTGCTCGGCGGCGCCGCGCAGGCCGAACTGGTGGTGCAGCGACTGGCACCGCGCGGCGTGGACACGGTGATCGGTGCCACGGTGGACCCGGCGGTCGGCGCGATCCTGTCCTTCGGCCTGGCCGGTGCGCCGGCCGAACTGTTGGGCGACACGGCGCACCGGCTGGTTCCGGCCACCGACCAGGACGTCGCCGGGCTGATCCGGGAGGTGCGGGCGGCGCCGCTGCTGTTCGGCTGGCGCGGCGCCGAGGCGGTGGACACCGGTGCGCTGGAGGAACTGCTGCTCAGGGTGTCGCAGCTGGTGGACGACGTCCCGGAGATCGCGTCGGTGGACCTCGAACCCGTGGTCGTGGCCCCGCACGGGTTGGCGATCCTGGGGGCGCGGGTACGGGTCGCGCCCCTGCCGGTCCGCAGCGATCTGGGCCCGCGCGCGATGAGCACGCTGTAACCTTCCTTGGTTGCGCCCTGCCCGGGCGCTGTTGTCCGAAGCTCGGCGCCGTGCCGCCCGCTTCGTCGGCGGACCATGCCAGGATGGAGATATGGCGAAGACCGGTACCACCACCACTCAGGACCTGCGCTCGGCGATCGAGCGCAGCGGCTACTACCCGGCCCTGGTGTCCGAGGCGGTGGAGTCCGCGGTGGGCCCGGAGCCGATCAGCTCCTACCTGGTGCACCAGGAGACGACCTTCGACGCCAACGAGGTCCGCCGGCACGTGACGGTGCTGGTGCTGACCCCGACCCGTTTCGTGGTGAGCCACACCGACGAGCAGTCGGGGGCCGAGGGCAGCCCCTCGGTGCCGTTCGCGACGACCTCGACGGAGAGCGTGCGGCTGGACCGGATCGGTTCGGTCGTGGTGAGCCGGATGGTGGCGAACCCGGAGACGTACACGCCGGGGACGCTGCCGCGCGAGGTGGTCCTGACGATCGGCTGGGGCGCGGTGCAGCGCCTGGACCTGGAGCCGGCCGGCTGCTCGGACCCGAACTGCGAGGCGGATCACGGCTACACGGGTTCGGCGACGGCCGACGACCTCTCGCTTCGGGTGAGCGAGGCCGGTGACGGCCCGGAGACGGTGTCCCAGGCGCTCCTGTTCGCCCGGGCCCTGTCCGACGCGACGATCGACAACGGCCCGCGGGTCTGATCGCCGCCGCCTCCGACCGCTACGAATCCGGTTCCATGTCCTTCGTTCCTGCCGACGGCTACGACGCCTTCGAGATCCTTGACCCGGCCGCTGCCCCCGCGCCCCCCTACGGCAGCGGTTCGCTGTGCGACCTGCTGCCCTCGGTGGCGGCGGGGCTCGGTGTCCCCGGGTTCACCGCGACGCTGCCGATCGCCCCGGCGGACCGGGTGGTGGTGTTCCTGGTGGACGGCCTGGGGTGGGAGCTGCTGCTGCGCCACCCCGAGTACGCGCCGTTCCTCTCCTCGCTGGCCGGGAGTTCGCTGGGCGGCAGCGGCCGTCCGCTGACCGCGGGCTTCCCGTCCACCACGGCGACCTCGCTGGCCTCGGTCGGCACCGGCACGCCGCCGGGCCTGCACGGCCTGGCCGGGTACACGGTGGCGGTGCCGGGCGCCGGCTACCTGATGAACCAGCTGCGCTGGCAGCCGCCGACCGAGCCGCACGCCTGGCAGCCGTACCCGACGGTCTTCGAGCGGACGCACGAGGCCGGGGTGGCGACCGCGCAGGTCTCCTCCCCGTTGTTCGCGCAGACCCCGCTGACCCGGGTGGCGCTGTCCGGCGGCACCTTCCTGGGCCGCACCACCGGCGAGGAGCGGATGGACCTGGCGGCCTCCTGGCTGGCCGAGCACGACCGGGCGCTGGTGTACACCTACGTCAGCGAGCTGGACGGCGCGGGCCACCGCTTCGGGGTGGACTCCGACGAGTGGCGGATGACGCTGGACGCCGTGGACCGGCTGGCCCGCCGCCTGGCCGAGCGGTTGCCGCCGCGTTCGGCGATGTACGTCACGGCCGACCACGGCATGATCGACATCGCGCCGGAGGACCGGATCGACTTCGACGAGGACTGGGAACTGGGCGCGGGCGTGGCCCTGCTCGGCGGCGAGGGCCGGGCCCGGCACGTGTACGCGGTGCCCGGTGCCGCGGCCGACGTGTACACGGTGTGGAGCGAGGTGCTGGGCGACCGGATGTGGGTCGCCACCCGGGACCAGGCGATCGAGGCGGGCTGGTTCGGGCCGGTCGTGGACGAGCGGGTGTACGGCCGGATCGGTGACGTGGTCGCCGCGGCGCGCGACGACATCGCGATCGTCGCCTCCCGCAACGAGCCCGGCGAGTCCGCGATGATCGGCCTGCACGGTTCGATGACCCCGGTCGAGCAGTTCGTGCCGCTGCTCGAAGTTCGGGGCTGAGTCGCTCCCTTGATCCTTCTGTGCCCGAACTTCCCTGATTTGAAAGGCCCTTGCTCCACCCATGGCTGAACTGGTGTTCTTCTCGGGCACGATGGACTGCGGCAAGTCGACGCTGGCGCTGCAGATGGACCACAACCATGCCGCGCGCGGCCGGCGGGGCGTCATCCTCACCCGCAACGACCGGGCGGGCGCCGCGACGATCTCCAGCCGGCTGGGCCTGCAGGCGGAGGCGGTCGAGGTGACGGACGACTTCGACTTCCACGCGCACGTGGTGCAGCGGCTCTCGGCGGGCGGCCGGGTGGACTACCTGATCTGCGACGAGGCCCAGTTCTTCGCCGCCGAGCAGGTCGACCAGCTGGCCCGGGTGGTGGACGAACTGGACATCGACGTCTACACCTTCGGCATCACCACCGACTTCCGCACCCGGCTGTTCCCGGGCTCGCAGCGGCTGATCGAGCTGGCCGACCGGGTGGAGGTGCTGCAGGTCGAGGCGCTGTGCTGGTGCGGTGCGCGGGCGACCCACAACGCCCGTACGGTCGGCGGTGTGATGGTGGTCGAGGGCGCCCAGGTGGTGATCGGGGACATCTCGGTGCGAGACGACGAGGTCGGCTACGAGGTGCTGTGCCGCCGCCACCACCGTCGCCGCCTGACCGCGGCGACGGCCCGCGCCTCGGTGCTCTCGCCGGACGTGCTGCCCTTCGAGGAGCAGCAGGCCTGAGCGGTCCCCGGGGGAGCGGGCCGCCGGGCTCCCCCCCCCGGGCGTGTCCGGAAGACCCGTCCTAGGCCGCGGTCTCCAGCACCGAGAAGTGGCCGCCCTGCGGGTCGGCCAGCCGGGCGGCCCGGCCGCGGGCGGTGTCGTGCGGTTCGACCAGGATCCGGCCGCCGAGTTCCACGGCGTGACGGGCGGTCAGGGCCGCGTCCCGGACGGCGAAGTGGGTGCGCCAGCGCGGCGGGTGGCCGCGCAGGTCGGCGCGGTGCCGGATGCCGGCGACCGGCCGGCCGTGCACGAGCAGCGCGCTCTCGTCCGCGCCGGGCCGGACCTGGCGGTCGAGCACGGTGGCGTAGAAGGCCGCGGCGCCCTCGGTGTCGGGGGTGAGCAGTTCTGCCCAGGCCGGTTCGCCGGGGTCGGTGCCGGTCTCCCGGCCGAGGTGTTCCTCGCCCTGCCAGAGGCCGAAGACGGCGCCGGAGACGTCGGAGGCGATCGCCATCCGCCCGGCGCGTTCGGCCTGCAGGGGCCCGACGGCGACGGTGCCGCCGCACTCGCGGACCAGCTGGGCGGTGCGGTCGGCGTCGTCCACGGCGAAGTAGGTGGTCCACTGCACCGGGAAGCCGGTGGCGGTGGAGAGGCCGAGGCCGGCGACCGGCGCCCCGTCGAGTTCGGCCCGGACGTAGTCGCCGAGCTGGCCGGGCCCTGGGGTGTACGTCCAGCCGAGCAGCGCGCCGTAGAAGGCTCGGGCTCCGGCCGGGTCGTCGGTCAGCAGGCTGACCCAGCAGGGCGTGCCCTGGGCCAGTCGGAGTTCCACCGCGGGCAATGCGGGCCTCCTCGTGGGTGGTTGGCGCACGGAAATCCTCGGGCGCGAGGGTGATGCTTCCACCCTGACGGGCGCCCAACCCTCGGGCCGCGCGGAAATCCCGGCAAAGTCCGCACAAAGAGCGGCGGGTCGGCGTTGCTGCGCGACAATGGCCGCCATGACCACCTACAACGACGGTTCCCCGCTGATCTCCGCGGCCGAGCTGCGGGAGGCGCTCGCCTCCGCCCGTCCGCCGGTGCTGCTGGACGTGCGCTACCAGCTGGTCGGCGCCGCGCCGGGCGGCCCGACCGCGGCCGAGGAGTACCGGGCCGGGCACCTGCCCGGCGCCCACTTCGTCGAGCTGGACCGGGACCTGGCGGCTCCGCCCGGCGCCCCCGGCCGGGGCGGGCGCCACCCGCTGCCGGACCCGGAGGACTTCGGTGCGGCGATGCGCGGCTTCGGGGTGAGTGGCGGGCGCCCGGTCGTGGTGTACGACGGCGCGGCCTCGATGGCGGCCGCCCGGGCCTGGTGGCTGCTGCGGTGGGCCGGGCACCGGGACGTCCGGGTGCTGGACGGCGGATTCGCGGCCTGGCGGGAGGCCGGGCTGCCGGTGACGGCCGAGCTGCCGGAGCCCGCGGCGGGCGACTTCAAGCCGGTGCCGGGGCAGCTGCCGACGGTGGACGCGGACGGCGCGGCCGCGTGGGCGCGCGGCAACCTGCTGCTGGACGCCCGCTCGGGCGAGCGCTACCGGGGCGAGACGGAGCCGGTGGACCCGCGGGCCGGGCACGTCCCGGGCGCGGTGTCGGCGCCGACGACCGAGAACGTGGGCCCGGACGGGCGGTTCCGTCCGGCCGCCGAGCTGGCGGCCCGTTTCCGGGCGCTGGGCGCGGGGGAGCGGGAGACCGCGGTGTACTGCGGTTCGGGTGTGACGGCGGCGCACCAGATCCTGGCGCTGGAGGTGGCGGGCCTGCCGGCCACGCTGTACCCGGGGTCGTGGAGCGAGTGGTCGAGCGACGCGGGCCGCCCGGTGGCGGTCACCGGCCGGCCGGGCTGAGCCGGGGAAACGCCGCGGGGCGGGAGGACCGGCCTCCCGCCCCGCGGACCGCTGTTACTCCTGCTTCTTGCGCCGGCTGCCGAAGACGATCTCGTCCCAGCTGGGCACGGTGGCCCGGCGACCGGGCCGGACGCCGTCCGCCTCGGCCTGCCGGTCGGTGGTGCCGACGAGGCGCTCGCGGTGCGGTGCGACGGCGCGCGGCATCAGGATGTCGGCGTAGGCCGAGCCCGCGCCGACCGCCGGGGCGGCGGCCGCAGCCGGCTCCTCGGTCTCCTCGGCGACCTCGGCGGGCACCGGCTCGATCGGCGTGGGGCTGCCGACGGCGAGGTCGCCGCGGAAGGCGGGGACCACGTCGAGCAGGCTGGTCAGCGAGTCCCTGGACTCGGCGGTGGCCTCCCGCGACTCGCGGACCTCGCGGGCCGACATGATGCGGTCGGCCGAGGGCCGGTCGATCATCGGGCGGGGCGGCCGGTCCTGGGGGAGCCGGGCGATCCGTGGGATGAACGGGAAGACCGACTCCTCCTCGCGCTCGACGTTCTCGCCGATCAGCGCGCGGGCCTCGTCGTCGTTGGGCTGGACCAGGCGCCGGGGCGGGTCGTACGTCCACGAGGCACTGCGGCCCTCGCCGTCGGCCCGGTAGGAGAGGATGACCTCCCAGGTGCCGTCGTCGCGGCGCCAGGAGTCCCAGCGCTCGGTGTCCTTCTCGGCGCCGCGCAGCGCGAGGCGCTCGGAGACGGCCTCGCCGAGCTGCGGGCCGGTGGACTCGCCGTTGCGGCGGATGGCGGTCTTGCGGGCGCGCTCGGCCATGAAGGCGCGCTCGGCGAGGACCGGGCCCTCGAAGCGGCGGACGCGGTCGACGGAGATCCCGGCGGCCTGGGCGACCTCCTCGGCGGAGGCACCGGCTCGTATCCGGGCCTGGATGTCCCGGGGCCGCAGATGGCTCTCGACCTCGATCTCGATCTGGCCGAGGCGCGGCCGGTCGCCGCGGATGGCGGCGCGCAGCCGCTCGTCGATGGGGAGGGTGTACTCCGTGCTGTCGGCAGCCTTGAGCACCAGCCGTGTGCCGTCGTTGCTGACGGCCACAACCCGCAGTTCGGGCACGGTTACCTCCCGGGTGGTGCCTGCCGACGTCACCTGCGTCGCTGCTCCCGTACTGAGTGTGGCCTGCCCACTCGCGACTGGCCACAACCTTGCTGAGTTCCCCGGCGTGTCGGGCTTAGGCCCGGGCACGCCGCTGTGGCACGGTTGCCTTTTTGCCACGCCATCCGTCGACGTCGCGCCTGGGTGTCCCGGCCGTCCTCGCACGCGCAGTGATCGCGACGATCCGGGACGGGCGTCGCCGTGCGTGCCTGTTCCGTGGCTCTTCGTCAAGCTACCGGTGTGGGCGCAGTCGACAAGTCGACCCAAGGCTCAGGCTTTACGAACAGTACTCCATTCGTGGCATCCGAAGGGGCGGCTCGCCGCTCAAGTCTCCCGCGATTCACGGGAATCTCAAGAGCGCGCCCCCGCAATGGCGGACCACGGGCGGATGGACGGTGATCATCTTCACACAATCCGGGCGTGCAGAACCGCATTTTCGTCCCTTGTGTCCTTCTTTGGGCAAGATGGAGTGGCTTGTTCGAGAAACAGTCGTACGGACCGAGGGATGTCGATGCCGGAGCGGAGCCCCGTCGAGGAGGGCGGGAAGGAGGAGCGCAAGCGGATCGATCTGAGTGTGGCTCAGGTCGTCGCGAGCGCCCTGGCCGCCGTGGTCGGCGCGCTGCTGGCCTCCGAACTGGGCGTGTACGGAACCATCATGGGCGCCGCCGTGGTCAGCATCGGGGCCACCACCGGCGGCGCGGTGCTCCAGCACGCCTTCAAGCGGACCGGCGAACAGTTGCGCGGGGCGGTGGACCGCGGGCCGAATCGGACCGCGAACGCGCTGCGCCAGGTGCCGGTGGAGTCCGGGCGGCCCGGAGGGGGCGGCCGGCCCGACGGGCCCGAGCGGGCGGCGGGTGCGCCGGTGATCACCGCGGAGTGGAACGAGCCGCAGGTGGCGCGGGCGCGACGGCGGTGGACGTGGAAGACCTACGCGGTGGTGTCCGGGCTGGTGTTCGTCCTGGCGATGACGCCGATCGTGGCCTTCGAACTGGCCACCGGGCAGCCGGTGTCGGCGACGGTCAAGGGCGAGTCCGGCAACGGCACGTCCTTCGGCGGCTCGGTGGCGCCCAGGTCCTCGCAACCGCAGGACGCGCCCGCGGAGCGCCGAGAGCCGGGCGGCACGCCCGGTTCCGGGGCCACGCCCTCCGGCGCGGCCTCGTCCCCGGCGACCGCGCGGCCGAGCCGGGAGCCGAGCGGCACCCCGGGCAGCGGCGCGGGCACGGCTTCGCCCTCGGCGGGCGCGAGCGCGACCCCGTCGGCCGGCGCTTCCCCGTCGGCGGGCGGGGGGAAGCCCACCGGCGAGACCCCCTCGCAGCCGCCCGCGACCGGCGACGGGTCGGCGCGGCCGACGGTGGCCCCGCCGTCGGCCGCCGGGACCCGGGCCCCGGTGGACCAGGCCCCGTAGGCGGCGGCGCGGGGGCACCCTAGGCGCCCAGCACCCGGCGCAGGTAGTCGTTGCCGAAGACCCGCTGCGGGTCGACCTCGTCGCGCAGGGCGGTGAAGTCGCCGAAGTGCGGGTAGACGCCGGCCAGGTACTCGGCGTCGCGGGTATGCAGCTTGCCCCAGTGCGGGCGGCCCTGATGGGCGGTCATCAGCTTCTCGACGCCGGTGAAGTAGCCCTGGTCGGCGGTGCCGCGGTAGAGGTGGACGGCGATGTAGGCGCTGTCCCGGCCGGAGGCCGTGGAGAGCCAGAGGTCGTCGGCGGGGGCGAAGCGGACCTCGACGGGGAAGCTGACCTTCCAGTCGGAGCGTTCGACGAGGGCCTTCAGCTCGCGCAGCACCTCGCCGACGGCCGCGCGCGGCACCGCGTACTCCATCTCCACGAAGCGGACCTTGCGCGGGCTGGTGAACACCCGGTGCGCGGTGTCGGTGTAACTGCGGTCGGACCAGGCGCGGCTGGCCAGCGCGGCGATCGAGGGGATCGAGCCGGGGAAGCGCCGGCCGACCCGGCAGGCGCCCTCCCAGACGGTGTTGGAGAGGAAGTCGTCCTCCAGCCACTCCTTGAACCGGGGCAGCGGGGCGGCCGGGCCCTGGCTGCGGTTGTTGCGCTTGGTGGCGCAGCGGTCGGTGTGCGGGAACCAGTAGAACTCGAAGTGCTCGTTGACGGCGGTGAGGTCGTCGAGGCGCTCCAGCACCTCGTCGAAGGCCATCGGCTGCTCGTGCGCGGTGAGCAGGAAGGCCGGTTCGACGCCGAAGGTGAGGGCGGTGATCACGCCGAGGGCGCCGAGGCCGAGCCGGGCGCCCTGGAAGAGCCGGGGGTTCTCGGTGGGGGAGCAGCGCTCGACCGTGCCGTCGGCGAGGACGATCTCCAGGGCGCGGATCTGGGCGGCGAGTGAGCCGGAGTCGCGGCCGGTGCCGTGGGTGCCGGTGCTGGTGGCGCCGGCGACGGTCTGCACCTCGATGTCGCCCATGTTGGTGAGGGAGAGGCCCTCGGCGGCCAGGACCCGGTTGAGGCGGCGCAGCGGGAGGCCGGACTCGACGGTGACGGTGCCTGCCTCGCGGTCGATCTCGCGGACGGCGGTGAGCGCGTCCGGGCGGATCTGGACGCCGTCGCCGGCGGAGGCGATCGAGGTGAAGGAGTGGCCGGAGCCGACGGCCTTGACGGTGCGGCCCCGGTCGGCGGCGCGCAGGATCTCCTTGGCCAGTTCCTCCGCGGTGCCGGGGGTAGCGGTCCGGGTGGGCCGGGAGCTCTGGTTCCCGGCCCAGTTGGTCCACCGGGTGCGGGTCGCGGTACTGGCCTGGGGCATCGTGCTGCCTCCTGCTCCGTGGCACCGGGGTCGGCGCGGTCCGGGGCGGCGCGGCCGCCCTACCCATGGGTAGGGCCACGGGTAGGGCGAGAGATTAGTCAGTTCACCGTTCGGCGTCTACGGGTCGTCCGACCGGTTCGGCGGGGGCCTCCGGGTCCTGGTCGGCGGTGAGTCCGGCCCGCAGCCGGCCGAGGCCGGCGAGGGCGGCGGCCACGCCGAGGACGCCGGCGGCCAGCGGGACCCAGTAGCCCGCGGCGGCGCCGCGGGCGTCCACCAGCCAGCCGCCGGCGGAGGAGCCGGCCGCGACGCCGATGGCGAGGCCGGTCGTCGTCCAGGTCATGCCCTCGGTCAGCTGGGAGGCCGGGACGAGCCGCTCGACCAGCGCCATCGCGGTGATCAGGGTCGGGGAGATGGCGATGCCCGCGATCAGCAGCGCGCTGCCGACCGCGGCCAGCCCGCCGATGCCGTGCACCGCGTGGGCGACCAGCAGCAGCGGCACCATGCTGAGCGCCATGAACAGGACGCCGAGGAAGAACCGCGCGGCCATCGAGCCGGAGAGCTTGAGGGTGCCGTACACCACGCCGGCCAGGCAGGAGCCGAGCGCCCACAGGGCGAGGATCACGCTGGAGACCGACTTGTGGCCCTGGGCCTGGGAGTAGGCGACGGTGACGACCTCGACCGAGCCGAAGATCGCGCCGGTGGCGACGAAGGTCAGGATCAGCACCTGCAGGCCGCGGTTGAGGATGACCGAGCGGCCCTCGTGCCGGGCGACCGGGTGGACCGGCGGCTCGGTGGAGCGCTGCCCGGCGAACAGCAGCACGCCGACGGCGAGGAAGACGCCGGCGAGCAGTACGCCGGCCTCGGGGAAGACGGAGGTGGCCAGTCCGATGGAGAGGATCGGGCCGACGATGAAGCAGATCTCGTCGACGACGGCCTCGAAGGAGTACGCGGTGTGCAGCTTGGGGGCGTCGTCGCGGTAGAGGTGGGCCCAGCGGGCGCGGACCATCGCGCCGGTGCTCGGCATCACGCCCATGCCGGCCGCGAAGACGAACAGCGTCCAGTCCGGCGCCTCGAACCGGGCGCAGAGGAGCAGGCCGACGACGGCGACGACGGTGATCGCCATCGCCGGGACGACGATCCGGCGCTGCCCGTGCCGGTCCACCAGCCGGGAGACCTGCGGGCCCAGGACGGCGGCGGAGATCGCGAGGGCGGCCGAGACCAGGCCGGCGACACCGTACGAGCCCCTCAGCTGGGAGAGCATGGTCACGATGCCGATGCCGGTCATGGAGATCGGCAGTCGGGAGACGAAACCGGTGGTGGAGAAGGCCAGAGTGCCGGGGGAGGCGAATATCCGGCGGTAGCTGGACAGCACGGGAGCTCCGGGTCGGGGGTGGGGTAAGGAACGAGGCTGGCGTACACAGCTTACGTACGTTGGCAAACGGTATTTTCCGGACACCAGCGCGGCCCCGGCGGCGGCGCCCGGCCCCTCAGTGGCAGGATCGGTTCCATGTCCGACGCGCGCAAACCCTCCCCCTCCGGCGCCGCTCCGTACGACGCCCTGCTGCTCCTCTCCTTCGGCGGCCCCGAGGCCCCCGAGGAGGTCGTCCCTTTCCTGGAGAACGTCACCCGGGGCCGCGGCATCCCCACGGAGCGGCTGAAGGAGGTGGGCAAGCACTACTTCATGTTCGGCGGGGTCAGTCCGATCAACGAGCAGAACCGTGAGTTGCTCGCCGCGCTGCGCAAGGACTTCGCCGAGCACGGTCTGGACCTGCCGGTCTACTGGGGCAACCGGAACTGGGCGCCCTACCTGGTGGACGCCCTGCGGGAGCTGGCCGGCGACGGCCACCGGCGGATCGCCGTGCTCGCCACCAGCGCCTACGCCGGGTACTCGGGCTGCCGCCAGTACCGGGAGAACCTCGCCGACGCGCTCGCCGCCCTGGCCGAGGAGGGCGTCCCCGCGCTGCGGGTCGACAAGCTGCGGCACTTCCACAACCACCCCGGCTTCGTCGAGCCGATGATCGACGCCACCCTGGCCGCGCTGGCGGAGCTGCCCGAGGCCGTCCGGAACGGCGCCCGGCTGGCGTTCACCACCCACTCCGTCCCGGACACCATGGCCGAGACCTCCGGAGCCCCGGACGACCCGGCCCGCGGCACGCCGGGCGGCGCCTACGTCGCCCAGCACCTGGACGTGGCCCGGCTGGTCGTCGCGGCCGTCGCCGAACGCACCGGCGTCGCAGACCGGCCCTGGGAGCTGGTGTTCCAGAGCCGCAGCGGGGCCCCGCACACGCCGTGGCTGGAGCCGGACATCTGCGACCACCTGGAGGCCCAGCACGCCGAGGGCGCGCCCGCCGTGGTGATGGTCCCGATCGGCTTCGTCTCCGACCACATGGAGGTCAAGTACGACCTCGACACCGAGGCCGTCGCCAAGGCCGCCGAACTCGGCCTGCCGGTGGCCCGCGCCGCGACCGTCGGTGCCGACCCCCGGTTCACCGCCGCCGTCCGCGAGCTGGTCCTGGAGCGGGCCGCCACCGAGCGCGGCGAGGACGTGACCCGCTGCGCACTCGGCGCGCTCGGCCCCGGCCACGACGTCTGCCCGGTCGCCTGCTGCCCCAACCCGCGCGCCCCCCGCCCGGCCGTCGCCGAGCGCTGACCGCCCGTCCCGCCGCTCCGGAGGAGAATCCCGTGACCGCCCCCGCCCAGCCCGACGACCGGCTCCTCGACGACCTGCTGGACGTCGCCCTGGACGCGGCCCGGCAGGCCGGCGCCCTGCTGCGCGACGGCCGCCCCGCCGACCTCGGCGTGGCCGGCACCAAGAGCAGCCCGGTCGACGTGGTCACCGAGATGGACCTCGCCTCCGAGAAGCTCGTGCTGGAGCTGATCACCGGGCGCCGCCCGGCCGACGGCTACCTCGGCGAGGAGGGCGCCGAGCGGCCCGGCACCAGTGGGGTCCGCTGGGTCGTGGACCCGCTCGACGGCACGGTCAACTACCTGTACGGACTGCCCTCCTGGGCGGTCAGCGTGGCCGCCGAGGTGGACGGCCGGGCGGTCGTGGGAGTGGTGTACGCCCCGGCGCGCGACGAGCTGTTCCACGCCGTCCTGGGTCGCGGCGCCCGGCTGAACGGCCGGCCGCTCTCGACCCGCCCGGCCCCGCCGTGGGGCCAGGCGCTGATCGCCACCGGCTTCAACTACGTCCAGCCGGTGCGGGTGCGCCAGGCCGAGGTGCTGCTGGCACTGATGCCCGAGGTGCGGGACATCCGCCGGGGCGGGGCGGCCGCGGTCGACCTCTGCGACGTCGCCGCCGGGCGGCTGGACGGCTACTACGAGCGCGGCCTCGCCCCGTGGGACCGCGCGGCCGGCTGCCTGATCGCCGCCGAGGCCGGCGCCCTGACCGGCGGCCGCCCCGGGCACGGCCCGGAGGGCGAGCTGACCGTCGCCGCGGCCCCGGGCGTGTACGAGCCGCTGCAGGAGCGCCTGGCCGCGCTGCGCGCCTGGGCGGACTGACCGGTTCCGGCCGGGTCCGCCGGACCCGGCCGGCCGACCGGAAGCACTCCCACCGGCACCCGCGAGGAGCCCGCACCCGCGAAGAGCCCGGACATGCGAAGAGCCCTGGCATACGGGGGATGCCAGGGCCTGGGTTTCGCACGGCCCCCTCAGGGCCGCAGGTGCCGGAGTACCGGCGACGGGTCGGTGGTGCCGAACTGGTCAGGCAGCGGTGCGGTGGCGCTCCAGCACCGTGTCCACGCCGTGTTCGGCGGCGAGTCGGCGGAGGTCGTCCAGCTCGGACTGCTCCACCTCGGCGAGGAACTCGTCCCCGGCCTCGATCGCGCGGTGCAGATCCTGCTCGGCGTTGGCTATGCGCTGCAGGATTCCGGCCTTGAAGGCGTCCATACGGGCCCCCTTACTGTGTCGGACGTGCACGGTCGTGCGCTCTCCGCCCCGAGGAAGGTCCAGCCGGTGAAAGCGTCCCGGCCGGCGGTGGTGGATCTCCGGTAGGACGCGGAGACGGCTTTCGGCCGCTCCCGGTGAGGTCCCAGCCCCAGGGCCGGCGCGGATGAACGCACGGCGGGTGGGTGCGACCGGCCAACAGCCAGATCGCGGGTGTGCAGCTGTCCTCCCCCGGGGGGCGGCCGGGAAACCTCCCGGCGGAAGAAAGTTGCCCGTGTCACAGTCCAACCGGACTGGTGCCGACACGAACGGTCACCGCCGGGGAGCCGCACCCCTTGCCCGAGGGGCAGCTTATCGCTGCTTTACCGCAGGACCAGGCAGGATGGAGCCACCGTCGGAGCCGTGCGTCCGCTTTCCGGGGCCGGCCTGGAGAAGGGACAACGACCGTGCGGGTTCTCGTCGTCGAGGACGAGCAGCTGCTTGCCGAGGCCGTCGCGACCGGCCTGCGCCGCGAGGCGATGGCCGTCGACGTGGTGTACGACGGGGAGGCCGCGCTCCAGCGCATCGCGGTCAACGACTACGACGTGGTGGTCCTGGACCGTGACCTCCCGCTGGTCCACGGCGACGACGTCTGTCGCAAGGTGGTCGAGCAGGGCCTGGCGACCCGGGTGATCATGCTGACCGCCTCCGGCGACATCAGCGATCGGGTCGAGGGCCTGGAGATCGGCGCGGACGACTACCTTCCGAAGCCGTTCGCCTTCAGCGAACTCGTCGCCCGGGTGCGGGCGCTGGGACGCCGCGCGACCGTCCCGCTGCCCCCGGTGCTGGAGCGGGCCGGCATCTCGCTCGACCCCGGCCGGCGCGAGGTGATCCGCGACGGGCGCACCGTCCAGCTCGCCCCCAAGGAGTTCGCCGTCCTGGAGGTGCTGATGCGGGCCGGCGGAGCCGTCGTCTCCGCCGAGCAGCTGCTGGAGAAGGCCTGGGACGAGCACACCGACCCGTTCACCAACGTCGTCCGCGTCACCGTGATGACGCTGCGCCGCAAGCTCGGCGACCCGCCGGTCATCGTCACCGTGCCGGGCTCCGGCTACCGGATCTGACCCCCGGATCCCCGCCGCGGGGCCCGGCCCCGGATCCCACCACCCCGCGCCCGCACCGGCGGACGCCCCGAGAGGACGATCATGACCACCCCGCCCCCGGCCGGCGGGCCCTCCGGCGCGCCCGCCGGCGGCCCGCGCGCCGTGCCGCCCAAGCCCGTGCACCCGCCGCGCTCGGCCCGGTCGAACCAGACCTACGTCCCCGGTGACGGCATGCTCGCCTGGCTGCCCTTCCGCCCCACCATCCGCATGCGGCTCACCCTGCTCTACGGCGGGATGTTCCTGATGGCCGGCGTGGTGCTGCTGCTGGTGATGTACTTCTTCGTCCAGCAGGCCCTGCAGAACGTCGGCCAGCCGCACCTGTTGCTGAACGGGCCGGGCATCTCCGTGCGGACCCCCGACGGCCTCACCCTCACCAACCAGACCGCGCTCGACCAGTGGCTGAACGACACCAAGGCCTACCAGGCCAGCCAGGCGCTCAACACCCTGCTGCGCAAGCTGCTCACCGCCCTCGTCTGCCTGTCCGTGATCGCGTTCGCGGCCGGCTACGCGATGGCCGGCCGGGTGCTGCGCCCGCTCGGCCGGATCACCCGCACCGCCCGCGACGTGGCCTCCTCCGACCTGCACCGCCGGATCGAGCTGGACGGGCCGGACGACGAGCTCAAGGAGCTCGCCGACACCTTCGACGACATGCTGGACCGGCTGGACCGGTCCTTCGACTCCCAACGCCGTTTCGTCGCCAACGCCTCGCACGAGCTGCGCACCCCGCTGGCGATCAACCGCACCCTGCTGGAGGTCCAGCTCTCCGACCCGGCTACCTCGGCCGATCTGCAGCAGCTGGGCAGGACCCTGCTGGCCACCAACGAGCGCAGCGAGCAACTGGTCGAGGGCCTGCTGCTGCTCGCCCGCAGCGAGAACGAGCTGACCGACCGCCGCCCGGTGGAGCTGTCCGAGGTGGCCACCCGGGCGCTGGAGCAGACCAGGGCCGAGGCGGACAAGCGCGAGGTCGAGCTGCGCTCGAAGCTCGATCCGGCCGTGGTCGGGGGCAACGGCGTGCTGCTGGAGCGGCTCGCGCTCAACCTGCTGCAGAACGCCGTCCGGTACAACACCCCGGGCGGCTGGGTCGAACTGTCC
Organism: Kitasatospora sp. NPDC059599; assembly: GCF_042735125.1. Taxonomy (NCBI): domain Bacteria; kingdom Bacillati; phylum Actinomycetota; class Actinomycetes; order Kitasatosporales; family Streptomycetaceae; genus Kitasatospora; species Kitasatospora sp. NPDC059599. Next base: position 36,958 of record NZ_JBHWCL010000079.1, read on the forward strand.
ACGGCCGAGGTGCCGGGCGGCGGCGAGCTGGTGGTCTCCAACACCGGCCCGGTGGTGCCCGGGTACGAGCTGGAACACATCTTCGAGCCGTTCCGCCGGGTCAAGGGTGCCGACCGCACCCGCAGCGACAAGGGGGTCGGGCTCGGCCTGTCCATCGTCCGTTCGGTGGTGCGCGCCCACGGCGGCAGCGTGGAGGCCACCCCGCGCGCCGGGGGAGGCCTCACCATGCGGGTCCGCGTCCCCTCGCGGTAGCCCCAGCCGCAGGGGTTCGCAGCACAAGCCGCCCCCGTCAGGCCCGTCAAGACGACATAAGGCCTGGCGGGGGCGGCTTGTCTTTTCCGGCCCGAGCAACTTACGGTGTCGTAACCTACGCAACCGTAAGTGGGTCTCGTCGACGCCCCGCCGACGACCCGCCCGACGCGTGCCCGCCCAACGCGCCCGTCCCAGCGCGTGCCCGTCCCCCAGGAGCAAGACCGTGACCATCGCCCCTGTGCAGAGCAGTGCCGTGCAGAGCAGCACCTCGCTCGGATCGAGCGGCTGGACCGACGCGCGGCTCATCCTGGCGCTCGAAGAGGTCGTGGAGAAGGAGCTGAACCGCCACCTGGCCATCGCCAAGGAGTGGATGCCGCACGAGTTCGTCCCGTGGAGCCGGGGCCGCGACTTCGACGGCGTCCTGGGCGGCGAGGCCTGGGCGCTCGACCAGTCGCAGGTGACCGCGCTGGGCCGGGTGTCGCTGGTGGTGAACCTGCTGACCGAGGACAACCTCCCCAGCTACCACCACGAGATCGCGAGCATGTTCGGCCGCGAGGGCGCGTGGGGCACCTGGGTGCACCGCTGGACGGCCGAGGAGGGCCGCCACGGCATAGCCATCCGTGACTACCTGCTCGCGACCCGCGCCGTCGACCCGGTGGAGCTGGAGCGGGCCCGGATGAGCCACATGTCCGAGGGCTTCGAGTCCGACAACGCGCACAGCATGCTGCAGTCGGTCGCCTACGTGGCCTTCCAGGAACTCGCCACCCGCATCGCGCACCGCAACACCGGCAAGTACGCCGGCGACCCGCTCTGCGAGCAGCTCCTGGCGAAGATCGCCAACGACGAGAACCTGCACATGGTCTTCTACCGGAACCTGCTGAAGGCCGCCCTGGAGATCGCCCCCGACCAGGCCATGCGGGCCATCGCCGACGTGGTCACCGACTTCCGCATGCCCGGCCACGGCATCCCCGGCTTCGAGCGCGCCGCCGCGCAGATCGCCATCGGCGGGGTGTACAACCTGCGCATCCACCACGACGACGTGCTGCAGCCGGTGCTGCGCCACCTCAAGGTGATGGAGATCGACGGCCTGGGCCCGGAGGGGATGATGGCGCAGAACGAGCTGGGTGTCTTCCTGGACGGGCTGGACTCGCAGGCGCGGAAGTTCGAGGAGCGCCAGGCGGCGATGCTGGCCCGCCGGGCGGCCCGGCGGAGCGCCGAGTAGGGCGTTCCCGCGAGCGGTCGGAGTGGGTGGATTTTCCGTGGTTTGCCCCGGAAGATTCTTAACGTGACCAAGCTCACACCGTGTCGCTCCACGGTTTCGGTCAACCCCGGAGAGTGATCACCCGGTCGGGGGTGTCGATCGCCGTCCGTGACCGGATTTCGCCCTCAGCCGGATCCGCCGGATCGGTCGGCATCCCTGATGGGCAAGGGATTCGACGGGTGTCCGCGCCGCCCTTGCTCACTGTGTGTGGTCGCTCCGCCGGGTCCGGAGAGGGGTTGCGATGGCCCAGCGTGAGGCCTTCGGCAGCCCCGAGGATCACCCCGATGGACGCCGCGCTGAGTGTCGATTGAGTAACAGGGCTTGAAGTAAGGCAAAATCTCCGCCTCGGGTCGGGCACAAGACCGACCCCCCATGCGTTACGTGCGCTGGAGATACCGCACACACCGCACAAACCCGGAGGGGGAGAGCGAAAAATGGCAACCGACTACGACACCCCACGCAAGACCGACGACGAGCTCAACGAAGACAGCATCGAGGAGCTCAAGGCTCGGCGGAACGACAAGGGCGGCGGCTCCGTCGACGTCGACGAGTTCGACGCCGCCGAGGGCATGGAACTCCCCGGCGCCGACCTCTCGAACGAGGAGCTGGCCGTTCGGGTGCTGCCCAAGCAGGCCGATGAGTTCACCTGCATGAGCTGCTTCCTGGTCCACCACCGCAGCCAGCTGTACAGCGAGAAGAACGGCAACCCGATCTGCCGGGACTGCGGCGCCTGAGCACCGCGGCGGACACGGCCCGGTGCCCGCGGCTCCCGCGGGACCGGCACACCGCTCCTTCCGGCCCCGGGCAGCGGGGCCGGACGGCAGTTCCGGGAACCGTCCGGTCGGACGGACCCGGCAGGACGGAGTCGGCCGACGCGTCGGCACGCACGAAGTCGTAGGGACGGTCCCGCAGCAGCGGAACCGTCCCTCTCCGTTTCCAGGTCTCGTCGGGCCCTTCCGGGCCCCGCCCGCCCGCTCAGGTGCGGGCGCCGCGCCGGGCCTCCTCCAGCGCCTCCGCCAGCTTCATCGGCGAGCGGGTCGACAGGTAGAGGTACGGCGTCGGGTCGGCCGGATCGCTCACCTCGACCCGCAGCGCCGTCGGGACGTAGCTGCGCAGCAGCATGAAGGCGCGCGGATCGGCCTTCGGACCGCGCCAGGCCACCGCCTCGGCGGGGCTCAGCGCCCGGGCGGTGCCGAGCGCGTCCACCGGGATCCGGGCCGGTCCGGCCACCAGCGAACCCTGGACCACGCGGATCCGGGCCGAGCCGTAGCTGCTGATCGCGACCGCGCCGGCGGCCACGCCGACCACCAGCCCGACCAGCGCGGCCGGGCCGCTGACCCGGATCAGGATCAGCGCGAGCGTGAGGCCCACCGCGGCCGGGAGCAGCCACCAGGAGCGCGGCACCGTGAGGCGTTCGTCGTACATGCCCCCATTGTGGGCGCCCTGACGCCCGGCGCGGGACGCCACCCCCACCGGGGGCCCACCTACCCCTGGGTAGGGTTGGGGCCCGTGACCGGTACGACAGCCCCCAGCACCCCCGCCGACCGGCCGGCGCCCGCGATGCCGCCGTCCCCGACCACCCCGCCGCCGGACGCCGTCCTGCCGCCGCGCGCCCCCGAGGCCCCGGCCCCCGGCACCCGGCTCGGCTCCCACTACGAACACTGCTTCGGCTGCGGCCCGCAGCACCCCGGCGGCCTGCGGATCGACGCCGTCGCCGGCGAAGGACTCGACGTCACGGCCGAGTTCGCCGTCCGGGACGTCCACCAGGGCGGTCCCGGCCTGGCCCACGGCGGCCTGCTGACCACCGCCATGGACGAGATCCTCGGCACGCTCAACTGGCTGTTGCACGCCCCGGCCGTGACCGGCCGGCTGGAGACGGACTTCCTCTCCCCGGTGCCCGTCGACTCGGTGCTGCACGTGCGCGCCCGGATCACCGGCGTCCACGGCCGCAAGATCTACAGCGCCGCCGAGGCACGGATCGGCGGCCCGGACGGACCGGTCGCCGTGCGCGCGCAGGCGCTCTTCGTCCAGGTGAAGCTGGAACACTTCACCACGCACGGTCGTGCCGAGGACATCGACAAGGTCCTCGACGACCCGGATCTGATGAAGCGCGCACGAGCCTTTGAGGTGAACCCTTGAGCGACACCCCCCGCCCGCAGCTGGACGTCCTGATCAAGCGCATCGACCCCGAGCTGCCGCTGCCCGCCTACGCGCAGCCCGGGGACGCCGGCGCCGACCTGCGGACCACCGTCGACGCCGAGCTGGCCCCCGGCGAGCGGGCAGTCCTGCCCACCGGCATCGCCATCGCGCTCCCGGACGGCTACGCGGCCTTCGTCCACCCCCGCTCCGGGCTGGCAGCTCGTTGCGGAGTTGCTCTCGTGAACGCCCCGGGGACGGTCGATGCCGGGTACCGTGGAGAGATCAAGGTGATCGTCGTCAATCTGGACCCGCGCGAGGGGGTCAGCTTCCGCCGAGGGGACCGGATCGCCCAGCTGGTCATCCAGCAGGTCGAGAAGGCCCGCTTCCACGAGGTGGAGGAGCTGCCTGGGTCGGCACGTGCCGAGGGTGGGTTCGGGTCGACCGGCGGCCACGCCGCGGTCTAGCATGCCCGCGGCCTCGCAGGAAGCCGAGCAGGTATTCGCATCGGTCTTGGACCGGGAAGGACAGTGACCGTGTTCCGTCGTCGCCAGAAGAGCGAGGACGCTGTCGAGCAGCTCGCCGACGACGCCATCAGCGCCGACGAGACGGCCGATGACGTCGAAGGTTCCGCCGAGAGCGAGAACGTGACCGAGCTGGACCCGGCCGACAGGGTCGGCCTGCCGCCGGCCCCCCGGCCGGACGGTCCGTGGGACCACTCGGAGCTGGAGAACCCCGAGGAGGGGCGAGTCGACCTCGGGGGTCTGCTGGTCCCCGGTGTCGAGGGCATGGAGCTGCGCGTCGAGGTCGCCGGTGACGCGATCGTGGCCGCCACCCTCGTGCTCGGCAACAGCGCCATCCAGCTCCAGGCCTTCGCGGCCCCGAAGTCCGAGGGCATCTGGGGAGAGGTCCGCGAGGAGATCGCCAACGGCATCACCTCGCAGGGCGGCATCATCGACGAGGAGGAGGGCCCGCTCGGCTGGCACCTCCGCGCCCAGGTCCCGGTACAGCTGCCGGACGGCACCCAGGGTGTCCAGCTGGTGCGGTTCGTCGGCTGTGACGGTCCGCGCTGGTTCCTGCGCGGTGTGATCTCGGGCCAGGCCGCCGTGCAGCCGGAGATGGCCGGGATCCTGGAGCAGGTCTTCCGCCAGACCGTCGTCGTGCGCGGCGAGGCCCCGATGGCTCCCCGCGACCCGATCGTGCTGAAGCTTCCCGAGGACGCCCAGATGGTCGCCGACGGTGGTGGGGCGGCCGCCACCGCCGGCGAGGGCGACAACCGTTTCGGCGGCACCTCGCTCGATCCGTTCGCGCGCGGTCCGGAGATCACCGAGGTCCGCTGATCGGTCGTGACCGGCCCTGATCGCCCCTGCCCGGGAGCCCGGGCAGGGGCGATTTGCATGTGGCGGGTCCGCCCCCGTACAGTTCCGGAGTCGCCGCGGGAGACCGGGGCGCAAAGCGGAAAGCAAATCCGATGAATGAAACTCCGGAAAACGGAGCGGAAAACATC
>NZ_JBHWCL010000080.1:0-27025 GCF_042735125.1 Kitasatospora sp. NPDC059599
GGTTACATTCCGAACCCGGAAGCTAAGCCTCACAGCGCCGATGGTACTGCAGGGGGGACCCTGTGGGAGAGTAGGACGCCGCCGAACAATCATTCCAAAAAGCCCCCTTCCCATTCGGGAGGGGGGCTTTTTGCGTTACCCTCTGCCAATGCAGAACCTGACCCTTACCTGGCAGTCCGCCGGGGGCGCCGCCGCCGGCCTCTACGCGGGCGCGTACGTCGCGTCGAGGGTCCGGAAGCCGTCGCTGTCGGCGCTGTTGCGGGAGGCCGGCACGCTGCTGGCGCTGTTCGCGCTCTGGCAGTTGGTCGGGCACCTGTCGGTGATGAGCGGGGACCACGCGCTGGACCGGGCCGACTGGATCCACCACGCCGAGCAGGTGGTCGGGTTGCCGGACGAGGCTTCCTGGCAGGCGGCGGTCACGCCGTACCCGGTGCTGGTGCGGCTGGCGAACTACTACTACGCGGTCATGCACTTCGCGGTGATGCTGAGTGTTCTGCTCTGGGTCTTCGTGCGGCACCGGGAGCGGTACGCGTGGGTGCGGAACACGGTGGTGATCACGACCGCGGTCTGTCTGCTGGTGCAGTTCATCCCGGTGGCGCCGCCCCGGATGCTGCCGGGGAGCGGTTTCGTCGACGTGGCCGCGGTGTACGGGCAGTCGGTGTACGGGGGTGCGGTCGGCGGCGTGGTGGTGGCCGACCAGTTGTCGGCGATGCCCTCGGTGCACGTCGCCTGGTGCGTGCTGGCGGCGGTTGCGGTGATCCGGGTGTCGCGCAGTTCGCTGCGGTGGGTCATGGTGCTGCACCCGGTGCTGACGGTCGCGGTGGTCGTCGTGACGGCCAACCACTTCTGGGCGGACGGCATCGTCGCCGTTGCGATCCTCCTCTTCGCCTACGCCGTCCTGGCGTTGGCGGCACGCCGACGGGGTCGGGTCTCCGCCGGTGCGGAGGCCCGACCCCGTGGCACCGCCGAGGAGCGGTTGGAGCAGGTCGGTTGAGCCGTCAGCGGCTCACTTGACCGGGAGGGCGAGCTTTCCCCAGGCGCCGTTGCTGAGGGCGGAGGTGGCCCAGTACCAGGCGGAGAGCCCGGCGACCGCCGCGACCCAGCCGGCGAGCTTGGCCAGCCCGCCGTAGCCGCCGAAGGTGGCGATGGCGGAGAGCAGCAGGGACAGGGTCAGCAGGCCGTAGACGGCGCGGCTGAGCAGACCGGCGCCCCAGCTCGCCGCGGTGAGGCTGAGCGCGAGCAGGGCCCACAGGAGCAGGAACAGCCCGGCGGCGTTCTTTCCCGCGCCGCCGGCGGCCGACCAGGTCGCCCAGAAGGCGCCGAGGCTGGTGAAGGCGGTTCCGGTGAAGCCCTCGCCGCCGCGGAGCTGCCAGAGGCCTGCGACGAAGAGGGTGATGCCGCCGAGCAGATGGGCGAGGTGGGCCGCGTCCCCGGCTCCGGCGCCGTGCAGGATGCCGGTGGAGAGCAGACCGTAGGCGAGCAGTGTCAGGCCGAGGGCGAGGTATCCGAGGTTACCTGCGTCGGCTCCGGTGGAGCGGGCGTTCGTTGCCCCGGTAGCGTCGTTGCTCACCGGAGGCTCCTTTCACTCTGGGCGCGCGCAGGGCGCAGTGACGCTGTGGTGTGGTGTCGGTGAGTGGATGCGCGCGACCGCGCCGATGGCGCACGGCTGTGAGCGTGCGCGGGCTGCGGTCGGAAGTGATGGACCAACGGAGAGCCCGCTGGTCACGTCCCCGCCGGGTGGATTCCCCGGTGGGATCGGTTTACCCGGCGCCCGGCGCTTGTACCATTGTGAAGATAACAATTTGTGACTGCGTCAGCGTGGAACGCTCACGGCTGGCGGGGGTTGGGCACCCGCAGGGTCAGGATCGCCATGTCGTCGGACGGCGGCTCGGGGGCGAAGCGTTCGACCGCGCGCTGGACCCGGGCCGCGACCGCGCCGGCGGTCAGACCGGTGCAGCCGGTCAGCACCTCGGCGAGACCGTCGTCGCCCAACATCCTCCGGCCCTCCCGGCGTTCGGTCACGCCGTCGGTGACGCACAGCAGGACCTCGCCGGGGGAGAGCACCAGGTGCTCGGCGGTCAGGTCGAGGTCGTCCATGACGCCGAGCAGCGGCTGCGGGGTCGCGGCGCGGTCGACCCGGCCGTCGGTGCGCAGCCGCAGCGGCAACGGGTGGCCGGCACAGACCAGGGAGAGCTCGGTGCTGCCGTCCGGGCGGGGCGTCAGTTCGCCGTAGAGCAGGGTGAGGAAGCGGCTGCGCGCTCCCTCGTCCAGGATGGCCGCGTTGAGGCGGCGCAGGACCTGCGGGGCGTCCAGGCCCTCGCGGGCGAGCAGCCGCAGCGAGTGCCGGGCGAGGCCGGTGACCGAGGCGGCCTCGGGGCCGGTGCCGCAGACGTCGCCGATGGCGAAGCCGTAGGTGCCCTCGCGGATGGTGAACAGGTCGTAGAAGTCCCCGCCGACCTCGTTGCCCTCGCCGGCCGCCTGGTAGTAGACGTCGACCTCGACGCCGGGGATCTCCGGTAGGTCCGGCGGGAGCAGACTGCGCTGCAGGGCCTGGCTGGTGGCGGTGCGCTCGGAGTAGAGGCGGGAGTTGTCGAGAGCCAGGGCGGCGCGGCGGGAGAGGTCCTCGGCGAGTTCGAGGATCTCCTGGCGGAACCGGACACCGGCCGGGACGCCCAGCGCCAGCAGGCCGATGACGCGGTTGCGGGCGGTCAGCGCGATGACGACGGTCTCGCCGAGCAGGCCGGCGAGTTCGGGGCTGTCGGTGAGGCCGCCGGCCTCGGCGGTCTCGGCGGGCGCCGCCCAGAAGCGGACGCCGTGGGTGGGACCGGCCTCGGGGACGGGGGTCTTGTCGAGCAGGTCGCGCAGTGGGTCGATGCGGTCCTCGTCCTCGTGCAGGACGAAGGCGAGCCGGGCCGGGGAGGTGTGGTCGGCGGTGGTGTAGACGGCGCACCAGGAGGCGAGGGTGGGGACGGCCATCTGGGCCATCAGGGCGAGGGTCTGCTCGTGCTCCAGGGTGCCGGCCAGCAGGTCGGAGGCCTCGACCAGGAAGGAGAGCGAACCGCGGCGCAGCCGTTCGAGCTCGGTCAGCCGGGTGCTCTCGACGGCGAGGGCGACCCGGTCGGCGGCGAACTGCAGGCGCAGCGCGTCCTCGTTGTCGTAGCGGCCGGGCGCGGTGGCGGCGATGCCGAGCGAACCGATCAGGCGGCCCTCGACCTTCAGCGGGACGGTGAGCAGGGAGCGCATGCCGCTGCCGGAGAGCAGGGGCAGGCCGGTGGGGCGGGCGGTGAGGTCCTCGTGGACGGACGGCAGCCGGGCGGAGTCGTACCGGTTGCCGGTCCCGACCGGGAAGCGGGCGTGCCGGCGGTGTCCGGAGGTGAGGCCGGTGGCCGCGCGGACCTCGAACTCGGCCTCGTCGTCGGTGGTGAGCAGCAGGTACGCGGCGTCGCCGTCGAGCAGGTCGCGGGCGCGTTCGACGGTGCGCTGCAGCAGGGTGTCGAGGTCGTCGGTCGCGACCGGGCCGGCCAGCAGGTCGAGCCGGGGGCCGGCCGGGTCGGTGCGCTCGCCGGGCAGGGCGCGGGCGGGGGAGCGCAGGACGGCACGGTCGGGTGCGAGGACGAGCAGGCAGAGCGTGGAGGGGACGCCCTCGGTGTCGCGCACCCGCACCTGGGCGCCGTACACCTCGACCTCGCGGCCGTCCTGGTGGCGGATCCCGTAGCTGCCCTCCCAGCGGGCCAGCCGCAGGGTGTCGCTCAGACCGAGGCCGCGGTCGGGGGACTGCGGCCAGACGGCGAGGTCGGCCCAGGGGCGGCCGAGGACGTCGGCGGCGGGGTACCGGAACAGGGCCTCGGCGTCCGGGTTCCAGGCCAGGACGCGGCCGTCCTCGTCGAGTTGGACGACGGCGACGTGCACCGGGCCGGCGCTGCTCGGCAGGTCGCTGCCGGGGGTGGCGGGAACGGCGTAGCGGGTGCCGACCACGTGTGCGGGCAGCTGGAGGCGGAACCAGACGGTCTTCCGGCCGGCCGCGTACTCGACGCCCCACATCTCGGCGAGGGCGGAGCACATCAGCAGACCGCGGCCGCCCTCGCCCTCGGGGTCGGCGTAGCGGTCGGAGGCGGTGACGGGGCCCCCGCCGAGCGAGGGCAGGCCGCGTTCCGGGTGGTGGTCGGTGACCTCGATCCGGACGGTCTCCTCCTCGCGCAGGCAGCAGACCTCGGCGGCGGTGCCGGCGTGCACGACGGCGTTGGTGACCAGTTCGCTGACCAGAACGATCGCGTCGTCGACGACCTCGGGCAGGCCCCAGCCGAGCAGCGCGTCCCGGACGAAGCCCCGGGCGGCGGCCGCGGACCGGCCGTCGGGGTCGAAGGTGGCGGCTGCGCGCGCGGTGACCACGTTGCCACTTCTCCTCTGCTGCTCTTGCCTGGGCTGTCCGGGGTGCGGCGCCGACTTCCCCGTGCGCGCCGTCGGGGTGGGCGGCGGCGCTGGGTCGGGTCGTGGCCCGGTGCAGCGCTCCACCCTACTTTCCGCTTGGTTCCCCGTGGGGGCGGGGAGTCGAAACAGGCACCAGAGGGTGATTCTGCCCACCTGTTTCGGACGGTGCGGTACCAACCGTGCGCAACCGGCCGTGCACGGGGCGCCGGTGCTGCCAGACTGGGGGGTCCGCGACGACCGGTACGAGCAGTACGGTCGTGTGGGTGCCGGTGCGCCGAGGGGCTGCCGGTACGCAGCCCAGCCGGGCCGGTGCCCGGGCGCGTGCCGCTCCGGCACGGGCGGCCACCGGACGGTTCACGATGTGGGAGGGGCCCGTTGAGTTCGGCCACCAAGGACGCAACCGGTACGACGCCGCCTGCCCAGCGCGGCGGCCGCTCCGGGACCGCGCCGCGGAACGCGGCCGGCCGGCGAGTGAGCCACAACCGCGGCGCGGAGCCCGCCGAGCTGCGCAAGCTGCTGTCCGCGCTGACCGCGATGCGGGACGGCAACTTCCGGCGCCGGCTGACGGTGCCGGGCGACGGACCGCTGGCGGAGATCGCCGCGGTGTTCAACGAGGTCGCCGAGCGCAACCAGCACCTGACCGGTGAACTGGCCCGGGTGCGGCGGGCGGTGGGCCGCGAGGGCCGGCTGAACGAGCGGCTGGAGACCGGCGCGGGCGAGGGCGCCTGGATGGCGGCCGTCGACAACTGCAACGCGCTGATCGACGACCTGGCCCGGCCGATGTCCGAGGTGGGCCGGGTGCTGACCTCGATCGCCGAGGGCGACCTGGACCAGAAGATGGAGCTGCGCTCGCTGCACAGCAACGGGGTGAGCCACCCGCTGCGCGGCGAGTACCTGAAGATCGGGCGGACCGTCAACGGACTGGTCGACCAGCTCTCGGAGTTCACCGACGAGGTGACCCGGGTGGCCCGCGAGGTGGGCACCGAGGGCAAGCTGGGCGGCCAGGCCAAGGTCCGCAGCGTGTCGGGCAGTTGGAAGGACCTGGCGGACTCGGTCAACACCATGGCCGGCCGGCTGACCGCGCAGGTGCGCAACATCGCCCAGGTGACCACCGCGGTCGCCAAGGGCGACCTGTCCCGCAAGGTCACCGTCGAGGTGGCCGGCGAGATGCTGGAGCTGAAGAACACCGTCAACACGATGGTGGACCAGCTGAACGGGTTCGCCGCGCAGGTCACCGGGGTGGCCAGGGACGTCGGCACCGAGGGGCGGCTGGGCGGTCAGGCACAGGTGCCGGGCGTGGCCGGGGTCTGGCGGGACCTCACCGACTCGGTGAACTTCATGGCCGACAACCTGACCGGCCAGGTCCGCAACATCGCCCAGGTGACCACGGCGGTGGCGCGCGGCGACCTGTCGCAGAAGATCGAGGTGGACGCCCGCGGCGAGATGCTGGAGCTGAAGAACACCATCAACACGATGGTCGACCAGCTCTCCGGCTTCGCGGAGCAGGTGACCCGGGTGGCCCGCCAGGTGGGCACCGAGGGCCGGCTCGGCGGCCAGGCGCAGGTGCCGGGGGCGGCCGGGGTGTGGCGGGACCTGACCGACAACGTCAACTTCATGGCGAACAACCTCACCGACCAGGTGCGCAACATCGCGCAGGTGACCACCGCGGTCGCCAAGGGCGACCTGTCGCAGAAGATCCAGGTGGACGCGCGCGGGGAGATCCTGGAGCTGAAGAACACCATCAACACGATGGTCGACCAGCTGGGTGCGTTCGCGGACGAGGTCACCAGGGTCGCCCGGGACGTCGGCACCGAGGGCATCCTCGGCGGCCAGGCCAGCGTGCCCGGGGTGGCCGGCATCTGGAAGGACCTGACCAACTCCGTCAACCTGATGGCCAACAACCTGACCAGCCAGGTGCGCAACATCGCCGAGGTGACCACGGCGGTCGCCCGCGGTGACGTGTCGAAGAAGATCACCGTCGACGCCCGGGGCGAGATCCTGGAGCTGGTGACGACCGTCAACACGATGGTCGACCAGCTGTCGGCGTTCGCCGACGAGGTGACCCGGGTGGCCCGGGAGGTGGGCACCGAGGGGATCCTGGGCGGTCAGGCACGGGTGCGCGGGGTGTCGGGCATCTGGAAGGACCTGACCGACAACGTCAACCTGATGGCCAACAACCTCACCGGTCAGGTGCGCAACATCGCCGAGGTGGCCGGTGCGGTGGCCCGCGGCGACCTCTCCAAGAAGATCGCGATCGACGCGCAGGGCGAGGTGGCGGCGCTCGCCGCGACGCTCAACACGATGGTCGACCAGCTCTCCTCCTTCGCGGTGGAGGTGACCCGGGTCGCCCGGGAGGTGGGCACCGACGGCACCCTGGGCGGTCAGGCGAGCGTGCCGGGGGTGGCCGGCATCTGGAAGGACCTGACCGACAACGTCAACCTGATGGCCAACAACCTCACCGGTCAGGTGCGCAACATCGCGCTGGTGATCACCGCGGTGGCGCGCGGCGACCTCTCGCAGAAGATCGACGTCGACGCCCGCGGCGAGATCCTCCAGCTCAAGACCAGCATCAACACCATGGTCGACCAGCTCTCCGCGTTCGCCGACGAGGTCACCCGGGTCGCCCGCGAGGTGGGCACCGACGGGCGGCTCGGCGGCCAGGCCCGGGTGCCCGGCGTGGACGGCACCTGGCAGGACCTGACCGAGTCGGTGAACGAACTGGCCAACAACCTGACCCGTCAGGTGCGCGCGATCGCCCAGGTCGCCACTGCGGTGACCAGGGGCGACCTGAGCCTGCGGATCGACGTGGACGCCGCGGGCGAGCTCGACGAGCTCAAGGACAACATCAACCAGATGATCGCCAACCTGCGCGAGACCACCCGCACCAACCAGGAGCAGGACTGGCTCAAGACGAACCTGGCCCGGATCTCCGGCCTGTTGCAGGGCCGCCGGGACCTGGAGGCGGTCGCCTCGCTGATCATGACCGAGCTGACCCCGGTGGTCTCCGCCCAGCACGGCGCCTTCTTCCTCGCCCAGCCGGCCGGCCGCACCGCCGAGCTGATCACCGAGGACGACGACGAGAACGACACCGTGCTGCGCCTGATCGGCAGCTACGGCTACCAGCGGCGGGCGATGCCGACCACCTTCCGCCCCGGCGAGTCGCTGATCGGCCAGGCGGCGGTGGAGAAGCGGGCGATCATCCTCAAGGAGGCGCCGCCCGGGTACCTCAAGATCGCCTCCGGTCTCGGCGAGGCCTCCCCGACGCACATCGTGGTGCTGCCGGTGCTGTTCGAGGGTCGGCTGCTGGGCGTGATCGAGCTGGCCACCTTCAGTTCCTTCACCACCGTCGCGCTGGACTTCCTGAACCAGATCGCCGACCTGATCGGCGTCACGGTCAACACCATCAGCGTCAACACCAAGACCGAGGGCCTGCTGCTGGAGTCCCAGCGGCTCACCGCGGAACTCTCCATGCGGTCCGCCGAGCTGGAGGCGCGCCAGGAGGAACTGGAGCGAACCAACGAGGAGTTGCAGGAGAAGGCCGAGCAACTCGCCCAGCAGAACCGCGACATCGAGATCAAGAACGGCGAGATCGAGGAGGCCCGGCAGGTCCTGGAGGAGCGCGCCGAACAGCTCGCCCTGGCCTCCCGGTACAAGAGCGAGTTCCTCGCCAACATGTCGCACGAGCTGCGCACCCCGCTCAACTCGCTGCTGATCCTGGCCAAGCTGCTGTCCGACAACAACGAGGGCAACCTGTCGCCCAAGCAGGTCGAGTTCGCCGACACCATCCACGGCGCCGGCTCCGACCTGCTCCAGCTGATCAACGACATCCTCGACCTGTCCAAGGTCGAGGCCGGGAAGATGGACGTCCGCCCGGCCCGGATCGCCCTGGTCCAGCTGGTCGACTACGTGGAGGCCACCTTCCAGCCGGTCGCGCTGGACAAGAACCTGGACTTCGCCGTCCGGGTCTCCTCCGCCCTGCCGGTCACCCTGCACACCGACGAGCAGCGGCTCCAGCAGGTGCTGCGCAACCTGATCTCCAACGCGGTGAAGTTCACCGACGCCGGCGCCGTGGACTTCTCGATCCGCCCGGCCGGCCGGGAGGTCCCGCAACACGTGCGCGAGCGGCTGCTGGAGTCCGGTTCGATCCAGGGCCCGGACGACGAACTGATCGCCTTCTCGGTCTCCGACACCGGCATCGGCATCCCCGACAACAAGCTGCGGGAGATCTTCGAGGCGTTCAAGCAGGCCGACGGCACCACCAGTCGCAAGTACGGCGGGACCGGCCTCGGCCTGTCGATCAGCCGCGAGATCGCCCGGCTGCTCGGCGGCGAGATCCACGCCGAGAGCGAGCTGGGCAAGGGCTCGACGTTCACGCTCTACCTGCCGCTGCGCACCGAGGCCCCGGACCCCGTCGGGGAGCCGCGCCCGGGCGAGCGCCAGCCCGCCCCGAGCGCCCAGGCGCCGCGCGCGTCGGTCGGCGTGACCCCGGTGGGCCTGCCCGTGCCGGTCGGCGAGAACCCGGCCGACCACTGGGCCCAGGAGGTCCGCGAACTGGCCGAGGAACGCCGCCGCGGGGCCGTGGAGCGCCGCCGCAGCGCCGCCCTGGAGAGTGCCGCCGGGCCGCGGGCCGTGGAGCCCGCGCCGCCCCGGCCGGTCAACGGCGGCCGGCGCTTCGACGGCCAGCAGGTCCTGATCGTGGACGACGACGTCCGCAACGTGTTCGCCCTCACCAGCGTGCTGGAGCAGCACGGGCTGACCGTCCTGTACGCCGAGAACGGCCGCGAGGGCATCGAGATGCTGGAGCAGCACGAGAACGTGGCGCTGGTCCTGATGGACATCATGATGCCGGAGATGGACGGCTACGCGACCACCGAGGCGATCCGCCGGATGCCCCAGTTCGCCGGTCTGCCGATCATCGCGCTGACGGCCAAGGCGATGAAGGGCGACCGGGAGAAGTCGCTGGAGGCGGGCGCCACCGACCACATCACCAAGCCGGTGGAGACCGAGCACCTGCTGTCGGTGATGCGCGAGTGGCTGAGCGGGGACCGCGCGTGAGCGGACGCACGGTCGGGCCGTCGGTGGCGGGTACGGGCGCACGGGCGGCAGGGGAGGCGTGAACCCCGTCGTGGGCCCCGGGGTTCGCGCCTCCCGGCCGGTCGGTTTGCTGGCGGACGGGCCCGGGAACCCGGTAGGGTCACCGATCGTTGCGAACAGTGACCGGACGGCGACGCCCTGCTGAGCGTGCGCCGGTGCACTGGCTGTACGCCGTTCCGGATCGGGTCACGACGGGGCGGTGTGCCGGGCGAGGGGGTGCGGCTAGCATGACCGGGGTAGCGGTGGGCAGTACGCGGGTGCCCGCACCGGGCGGCAGGCAGGCGACAGGAGGGCGGGCCCTGATGCAGAAGGCGAAGATCCTCCTGGTCGACGACCGACCGGAGAACCTGCTGGCGCTGGAGGCGATCCTCTCGGCGCTGGACCAGACGCTGGTGCGCGCGGCCTCCGGCGAGGAGGCGCTCAAGGCGCTGCTCACCGACGACTTCGCGGTGATCCTCCTGGACGTGCAGATGCCCGGGATGGACGGCTTCGAGACCGCCGCCCACATCAAGCGCCGCGAGCGCACCCGGGACATCCCGATCATCTTCCTGACCGCGCTCAACCACGGCCCGCACCACACCTTCCGCGGCTACGCGGCCGGCGCCGTGGACTACATCTCCAAGCCCTTCGACCCGTGGGTGCTGCGCGCCAAGGTCTCCGTCTTCGTCGACCTCTACGTGAAGAACTGCCAGCTGAAGGAGCAGGCCGCGCTGCTGCGGCTGCAGCTGGAGGCGGGCGGCGGCGAGTCGGCCCTCGGCGGGGCCCTGCTGGGCGAGCTGTCGGCCCGGCTGGCGGCGGTCGAGGAGCAGGCGGAGTCGCTCGGCAAGCAGCTGGACGGGGTCGAGGACGCCGGGGTGGCGGCGACCGCCGCGCACCTGGAGCGCAAGCTGGTGGCGCTGCGCCGGGCGCTGGACGCGATGCGCCCCGGAAGCTCCTGATCCGCTGCCGCACGTTCACTCGTCCGAGTGGTTCCGTGTGGCGGTCGGGTGAATCCCGGTCAGCGTGACGGTGTGTCTGCGACACGTGTGGGCGCCCCGGCTCAGGCACATGTGCACCGGTGGTCCACACCGGTAGGCTGCTGACCCATGGCCACTCGCACGCCCGGGAACGCAGCACGTAAGACGAGTCCGGGACCGTCCAAGAAGGCCGCGGCGAAAGCCCCGGGCAAGCCGCCCGCGAAGAAGGCGGCGGCGAAGAGGGCGGCTCCCGCGAAGCGGGCGGCGGCCAAGGCGGCCCCGCCGGCGCCGCCGTCCAGGTCGGTGCTGATGAGCGCCCTCAACGCCGTCGCGAGTCCGATCGCCGCGATCTTCCGGGGCTTCGGTGACGGGGCCAAGAACCTCGACCCGGCCCACCGCAAGGACGGGGCGGGCCTGCTGCTGTTCGGGCTCGCGCTGGTGACCGCCGCCGGCACCTGGTTCAGCCCGCAGGGCTGGCTCGGCGAGGCCGCCACCGCCGTGGTGTCCGGGCTGTTCGGCCGGCTCGACGTGCTGGTGCCGTTCCTGCTGGCGGCGATCGCGATCCGGCTCTGGCGCCATCCGGAACTGCCGGAGGCCAACGGCCGGATCGTGATCGGGTTGAGCGCGCTGCTGGTCGGCGTCCTCGGCCTGGTCCACATCGGCTGCGGCGCGCCCATGATGGGCAGCGGCGCCTCCCGGATAAGGGCGGCCGGAGGCATCGTCGGCTGGGCCGCGTCCACCCCGATGATGGCCGCCGCGGGGCCGGCGCTGGCCGTTCCGCTGCTCCTGCTGCTGGCCTTCTTCGGCCTGCTGGTGGTCACCGCCACGCCCGTCAACCGGATCGGCGAGCGGGTCCGGTGGGCGGGCATACGGCTCGGCGTGGTCGAGCCCGGGCCGGAGGACGAGCTGCGCAGGGGGCGTGCGCCGGAGCGCGAGCTGTCCAACGAACCGCCGGAGGACGCCGATCCCGACGCGCTGCCGTTCACGGTGGACACCGGTGCCGAGGACCCGACGGACGAGGTGGCCGCCCGCCGGCGCCGCCGGCGGCGCAAGCAGGCCGACCCGGACGACCCGGCGGAGGCCGTCCGGGTCTCCCTGGACAAGGAGCCGCTGGACCCGTACGCCACCCGCAACCTCGCCGCCGGGGCGGCCGCCGACCTCGACGGCGCGCTGGTCTACGGCGTGCCCGCCTCCTCCGCGGTCGCGGACATGATGCACCAGGTGCAGGACCACACCGCACCGCCGGAGGAGCCCGCGGTCCCGGCCGCCCGCAACGGCGGTCCTGGCGCGCCCGAGGAGCACGGCCCGGCGCCGGTGCGGATGGAGCAGCTCCGGCTCGGCGAGGGCGCCGGCTACGCGCTGCCCTCCCTCGACCTGCTGGAGCGCGGCGGACCGGCCAAGGCCCGCAGCGCCCTCAACGACGAGGTGGTCGCCCAGCTCTCCGGCACCTTCGCCGAGTTCAAGGTGGACGCCCGGGTCACCGGCTTCACCCGCGGCCCGACGGTCACCCGCTACGAGGTCGAACTCGGCCCGGCCGTCAAGGTGGAGCGGATCACCGCCCTCGCCAAGAACATCGCGTACGCGGTGGCCAGCCCGGACGTGCGGATCATCAGCCCGATCCCGGGCAAGTCCGCGGTCGGCATCGAGATCCCCAACCGGGACCGCGAGATGGTCAACCTCGGCGACCTGCTGCGCTCGCGCACGGCCGCCGAGGACACGCACCCGATGGTCGTCGGCATGGGCAAGGACGTCGAGGGCCACACCGTGATGGCCAACCTCGCCAAGATGCCGCACATCCTGGTGGCCGGCGCGACCGGCGCGGGCAAGTCGTCCTGCATCAACTGCCTGATCACCTCGATCCTCGCCCGGGCCACCCCGGACGAGGTGCGGATGGTGCTGGTCGACCCCAAGCGGGTCGAGCTGACCGCGTACGAGGGCATCCCGCACCTGATCACACCGATCATCACCAACCCCAAGAAGGCCGCCGAGGCCCTCCAGTGGGTGGTGCGCGAGATGGACATGCGCTACGACGACCTCGCGGCGTTCGGCTTCCGGCACGTGGACGACTTCAACGCGGCCGTGCGCTCCGGCAAGGTCACCCCGCCGCCCGGCAGCGAGCGGGAGCTGCGGCCGTACCCGTACCTGCTGGTGATCGTCGACGAGCTGGCCGACCTGATGATGGTCGCGCCGCGCGACGTCGAGGACTCGGTGGTCCGGATCACCCAGCTGGCCCGCGCGGCCGGCATCCACCTGGTGCTCGCCACCCAGCGGCCCTCGGTGGACGTCGTCACCGGTCTGATCAAGGCCAACGTGCCGTCCCGGCTGGCCTTCGCGACCTCCGCGATGGCCGACTCCCGGGTCATCCTGGACCAGCCCGGCGCGGAGAAGCTCATCGGCAAGGGCGACGCGCTCTTCCTGCCGATGGGCGCGAGCAAGCCGATCCGCATGCAGGGCGCGTTCGTCACCGAGGCGGAGATCGCCAAGGTGGTGCAGCACTGCAAGGACCAGCTGGCCGCCGCCTACCGGGACGACGTGGTGGTCGGCGGCGGGCCGAAGAAGGAGATCGACGAGGAGATCGGCGACGACCTGGACCTGCTGATCCAGGCGGCCGAGCTGGTCGTCTCCACCCAGTTCGGCTCCACCTCGATGCTCCAGCGCAAGCTCCGGGTCGGCTTCGCCAAGGCGGGCCGGCTGATGGACCTGATGGAGTCCCGCGGGATCGTCGGCCCCAGCGAGGGCTCCAAGGCCCGCGACGTCCTGGTGAAGCCGGACGAGCTGGACGGGGTGCTGGTGACCCTGCGGGGCTGACGGGCCGTGCCGTCCGCCGCCCCCGTGCGCCGGACGGCCCCGTGCCCCGGAGGGGGTGTCACTCGTTCGGAGGAGCGTCGGCGGGCCCCGGGAACCGGCCGTCCGTACACCGCGTCACAGCCCGGAAGGCGAACCCCGGGGTCCCCGCGCGCAGCTCCGCTGACGACCGGTCAACGCGGTTCCGGACCCCGGCCTGAGCGGGTGTGCGCATTCGGCCCGCTCCGCTTGAGAAACGATCCGCCCCCGCCCCTAGACTGTTCCCCAGCAGGTGGCCATCCGCTCGAAAGGCGTGCCCCGTGACCATCGGCAAGTCCCCCGACCGTGAAAACGCCCCGTCGTCCGTCGCGCCGACCGAAGACGCGGTGCAGGCGGCCGATGCCCCGAGCATCGGCCGGGTGCTGTCCACCGCCCGGATCGACGCCGGACTCACGGTGGACCAGGTCAGTACCGCCACCCGCGTGCGGGTGCCGATCGTCCATGCCGTCGAGGAGGACGACTTCGGCCGCTGCGGAGGCGACTTCTACGCCCGCGGACACATCCGCCTGATCGCCCGCGCCGTCGGCGTCGACGGCGACGAGCTGGTCGCCCGCTACGACGCCGCGCACGGCGGCCCGCCCGCCGCCAAGCGCCCGGCGAGCCAGCTGGTCGACAGCGGCCCGATCAAGGTGCCCAGCCGCGGCCGGCCGAACTGGGCGGCCGCCATGGTCGCCGCGATCGTCGCCGTGGTCGCCCTGATCGGCTTCAACCTGGTCAGCGGCAAGGGCGGGCACGGCAGCACAGGGTCCGCCAGCGCGCCGCTGCCCAGCGGCTCCGGCACCGGCTCGGTCGCCCCCGCCGCGACGCCCGCCGTCCAGCCGCCGGCGCCCGCGCCGAGCGCCGCCGCCATCGCCGCCGTCCCGGCCGACAAGGTCACCGTGAAGCTGGTCGCCGAGGGCACCAGCTGGGTCTCGGCGATGAACAGCAGCGGCAAGTCGCTGTTCCAGAACAACATCAGCGACGGCCAGGACCAGACCTTCACCGACCCCAAGCAGATCAAGCTGGTGCTGGGCAACGGCGGGGCCGTGCACGCGTACGTCAACGGCAAGGACCTCGGCCTTCTCGGCAAGGACGGGCAGGTGGTGCACGTCACGTACACCCCCGGAGACCCGCAGGCGGGCTGACCACAGGGGTCGCCGGGGCCCGGTGGTGATCACCCGATTCGTGGCTCGCGGCCTCCGGGGCGAACGGCACCGGAGGCCGCGCGTTAATCTTGGGCCTATGCCTGAACGCCGTACTGTCGCCCTTGTCACGCTCGGATGCGCCCGCAACGAGGTGGACTCCGAGGAACTCGCCGGGCGACTGGAAGCCGACGGCTGGTTGCTCGTCGACGACGCCGCCGAAGCGGACGTCGCCGTCGTCAACACCTGCGGCTTCGTCGAGGCCGCCAAGAAGGACTCCGTGGACGCCCTGCTGGAGGCCAACGACCTCAAGGGGCACGGCCGCACCCAGGCCGTCGTCGCGGTCGGCTGCATGGCCGAGCGGTACGGCAAGGAACTCGCCGACGCGCTGCCCGAGGCGGACGGCGTCCTCGGCTTCGACGACTACTCCGACATCTCCGACCGCCTGCAGACCATCCTCTCCGGCGGCCACCACGCCCCGCACATCCCGCGCGACCGCCGCAAGCTGCTGCCGATCAGCCCCGCCGAGCGGCAGTCCGCCGCCGAGGCCGTCGCGCTGCCCGGCCACGGCGCCGAGGCCACCGCCGAGCCGATCGCCGACCTGCCCGAGGGCCTGGCCCCGGCCTCCGGGCCGCGCACCCTGCGCAAGCGGCTGGACGACAACCCGGTCGCCTCGGTCAAGCTCGCCTCCGGCTGCGACCGGCGCTGCTCCTTCTGCGCCATCCCGGCCTTCCGTGGCTCCTTCATCTCCCGCCGCCCCTCCGACGTGCTCCACGAGGCCCAGTGGCTGGCCGAGCAGGGCGTCCGCGAGGTCGTCCTGGTCAGCGAGAACAACACCTCGTACGGCAAGGACCTCGGCGACATCCGGCTGCTGGAGACGCTGCTCGGCGAGATCTCCTCGATCGAGGGCGTCGAGCGGGTGCGGGTCTCCTACCTGCAGCCGGCCGAGATGCGCCCGGGCCTGATCGACGCGATGACCGGGACCACCGACGTGGTGCCCTACTTCGACCTGTCCTTCCAGCACTCGGCGCCCGCCGTGCTGCGCCGGATGCGCCGCTTCGGCTCCACCGACCAGTTCCTGCAGCTGCTGGGGACCATCCGGGACAAGGCCCCGCAGGCCGGCGCCCGGTCCAACTTCATCGTCGGCTTCCCCGGCGAGACCGACGAGGACTTCGCCGAGCTGGAGCGCTTCGTCACGAACGCCGGACTGGACGCGATCGGCGTCTTCGGCTACTCGGACGAGGACGGCACCGAGGCCGCGACCTACGACGGCAAGCTCCCCGAGGACGTCATCGCCGAGCGGCTGGACCGGCTGAGCCGGCTCGCCGAGGAGATGACCGCCCAGCGGGCCGAGCAGCGGATCGGCACCGAGGTCGAGGTGCTGATCGAGTCGGTCGAGGACGGGGTGGTCGAGGGCCGGGCCGCCCACCAGGCGCCGGAGACCGACGGCCTCACCACCCTGGAGGGCGTCGAGGCCCCCGCGGTCGGGCAGTTCTGGCGGGCCAAGGTGGTCGCCAGCGAGGGCGTCGACCTGATCGCCGAGGCGCTGGAGCAGGTGCGACTGCCCAGGACTTCGGGGGCCGAGGCCCCGGGAGCCGGGGAATGACCAACGGGCCCGGCGCCCCGGCCGCGGCCCACCCGGGCAGACCGGCGGCCGCGGCGCCGCCGACCCCGGGGATCTGGAACATCGCCAACGTGCTCACGATGATCCGGGTGCTGCTGGTGCCGGTCTTCGTGCTGCTCCTGTTCGCCGGCGGCGGGCACGACCCCAAGTGGCGCTCGGTCGCCTGGGCCGCGTTCGCCATCGCGATGATCACCGACCTGTTCGACGGTGAACTGGCCCGCCGCAAGGGTCTGGTCACCGACTTCGGGAAGATCGCCGACCCGATCGCCGACAAGGCGATCATGGGCTCGGCGCTGATCGGTCTCTCCCTGCTCGGAGACCTGCCCTGGTGGGTCACCGTGGTGATCCTGGCCCGCGAGCTGGGCATCACGCTGATGCGGTTCTGGGTGATCCGCTACGGGGTCATCCCGGCCAGCCGCGGCGGCAAGCTCAAGACGCTGACCCAGGGCACCGCGGTCGGCATGTACGTCCTGGCCCTGACCGGCTGGCTGGCCACCGGACGGGCCGTGCTGATGGGGCTGGCGGTGCTGCTGACCGTCGGAACCGCGCTGGACTACGTCGGACAGGCGCTGCGACTGCGCCGCGAGGGACGGGCCGCGGACCGCGCGGACCGCTGAACGACGGGGGAGACGGGTGGCGGAGCACGACTACCGGCTGGCCGAGCGGGCGCACGCCGCGCTGAGGGCCGAGGGCGGCACGCTGGCCGTCGCCGAGTCGCTGACCGGCGGCCTGCTGGCCGCCGCGCTGGTGGACGTCCCCGGGGCGTCCGCGACCTTCCGCGGCTCGGTCACCGCGTACGCGACCGAGCTGAAGGCCTCCGTGCTCGGGGTGGACGAGGGACTGCTGGACGTGCACGGTCCGGTCCACCCGGTGGTGGCCCGGCAGATGGCCGAGGGCGTGCGCGGACTGCTCGGGGCCACGTACGGGCTCGCGACGACCGGGGTGGCCGGTCCGGACCCGCAGGACGGGCAGCCGGTGGGCACCGTACACCTGGCGGTCGCCGGCCCGGGCGGAACTCTGGTCAGTTCGCCCCTGCTGTCGGGAGGGCGTGCCACAATCCGTCACGGAGCGGTGACCGCCGCACTCGAGCTCCTCGTCGGCCGGCTCGCACCACGACCCGCACGATGACGGGCCGCTCCGACGGATCTCCACCGAACCGAGACCTGCCGATCTGGCGCCCGGGTATGGCACAGCTGGAGGATCGTGTTACATCCAACGGCCTGGTTGGGCAGAAACCAGGTGGCGAACGAGTTGCGTGACGGTGGCCGGGTGGCCCGAGTCGGGTACCACGAGGGGCCCGCGAACCCGGGTAGGACACCGGAACGAGGAGGGGGACAGCCTTGCAGCCCAGAGTGAACACGACCAGGGTCCCCGCACGCGAAGCGGGCAAGGCGGTACGGTGGGGTCGTGACATCTCGATCCGCAGTCCGAGGAGGGAGGCACCGATGATCCTGCTCCGTCGCCTACTGGGCGATGTACTGCGTCGGCAGCGCCAGCGCCAGGGCCGCACACTCCGCGAGGTGTCGGCGGCCGCCAGGGTTTCGCTCGGATACCTCTCCGAGGTCGAGCGGGGACAGAAGGAGGCCTCTTCGGAGTTGCTCTCCGCCATCTGCGACGCACTCGACGTCCGGATGTCCGAGGTCATGCGCGAGGTCAGCGACGAACTGTCGCTCGCCGAACTTGCGGCGATGGCCACCCTCTCCGAAGGTGATCTGCTGAGGCCGGTACTCGAACCGGTTCCGCTGCCCGCCCCCGGCACCGACCGGGCGAACATGTCGCCCAAGGCCGCCGCGATGGACGTGGTCGCCGCCTGATCCCGGCCTCGACTCCCGGGCGCCCCCGCCCGGAGCGAGCGAAGGGAGCGCGGTCGTGCGGACAGACGCGATGGTGCGCCCGGTGGCCCGAATACGGGCCCGGGCGCGGCTGTTGCTCCGGGCACGGCGTCCGGTGCGGTGGGTCCTGGCGGCGGTGGCGGCCGGGCTCGCCTGGTGGCTCCTGGTCGTCCGCGGACAACTGGCCGACGGCGCGGCGCTGGGGCTGCTCGCGGCCGGAGGCTGGGGGCTCGGTCTCATCCCGGTCCATGCCGACCGGAACGCGACCGGACCCGTCCGTCGCCCGGGCGCGGAGGCGGTACGACCGGTGGAGGCACAGCCGCCACCGATCGGATGATTCGACGTGAGGAGGCCGCGGGGTCCACGACCCCGCGGCCTCCACCACGTCCGGGCGCATGCGGCGCCGGCCTACGGGCGCAGGCGCAGTCCGCGCGGGGTGGCGTGGAAACCGGCCTCCTCCAGCGCTCGGCCGAGGTCCGAGCCGAGGGCGGGCTCCCCGTTGGCCCGCTCCACCGTGAAGCTGCCGAGCACGCCCCCGCGGACCGCGGCGGCCAGCGCGCCGGCCGCGAGCGTCAGCGTCGGGCCGACCTCCGGCCAGGCCAGCAGTGACTTGCCGCCCCGCTCGACGTACAGCGCCAGCTCGCCGTCCACCAGGACCACCAACGCGCCCGCCTTGCGGCCCGGGCGGTGGGCCGTGGACTCCTTGCCGGCGGGGGCGGCGGGCGGCTCCGGCCACGGCAGGGCGGCGCCGTACGCGTTCGCCGGGTCGGCGGCGGCCAGCACCAGCGCCTGCGGCGGCTCGGAGGCCGGGGCGGCCGGCCACTCGGCGGCCCGGGCCCGCTCCAGCCGGCCGTTGACCGAGCGCAACCGGTCGGCCGCGCCCTCCATGGCGAACTGGGCGCCGCCGAGGCCCTCGACGAAGTAGCCCCGGCGGGCCCGGCCGCGCTCCTCCATCGCGGCCAGCACCCGGTAGACCCCGGCGAAGCCGCCGGGCACCCGCTCGGCCGCCACCGTGCCCCGGGTGAGCAGGCCGTGCCGGTCCAGCAGGCCCTGCGCCTGGGCGGTGGCCCGGACCGTCGGGTCGGTGCCCAGGGCCGGCAGCAGCGACCAGCGCCCGGCCACCGTCGGCGGGCCGCTGCGCTGGGCGCCGCCGACCCGTCCGAAGGCGCGGCCGGCGCCGCCGTAGCGGCCCCGCGGGGTGGCCCGGGGAGCGCGGTGGGCGGTCGCACCCGCCGTCCGGCCCGAGCCGAGGAGGGCGCGCAGCGGGGCGAGGGTGTCGTTGGT
The DNA here is from genome assembly GCF_042735125.1 of Kitasatospora sp. NPDC059599. Classification (NCBI taxonomy): domain Bacteria; kingdom Bacillati; phylum Actinomycetota; class Actinomycetes; order Kitasatosporales; family Streptomycetaceae; genus Kitasatospora; species Kitasatospora sp. NPDC059599. Next base: position 19,184 of record NZ_JBHWCL010000080.1, read on the forward strand.
GACGTAGCCGGCCCAGACCAGGTCCCAGAGGGCCTCGACGACCTCGGGCTCCGGGGTCTCCTCCGGGAGCTGCTGGACGAGCTGGCGGAAGAACAGGCCGTAGCCGCCCGCCAGCGCCGACATCAGGGCGCTGTGCAGCGGGGTGAGCGCGGGCGGGACGGGCTCGGGGCGCAGCAGGTGGGCGTTCTCGGCGAGGTGGAGGCTGAGCCAGCCGTCCTTGCCGGGCAGCGCGCCGGCCCCGCACCAGCCGATCTCCCCGGCCGCCGTCAACTCGTCCAGCAGACCGGGGGAGTAGTCGGCGAGGCGGGCCGGGAGGACCAGCTTCTCCAAGGCGGAGGCGGGCAGCGCGGCGCCCTGCAACTGCTCGACCACCCGGAGCAGACCGTCCGGACCGCGCAGCCGGTGGCCGGCCAGGTGCTGCCACTGCGGGAGGAAGGCGGCCAGGGCGCGCGGCGGGACCGGCTCGGCCTCCTGGCGCAGGGCGGCCAGCGAGCGGCGGCGCAGCCGGCGCAGCACCTCGGCGTCGCACCACTCGGGGGCGGTGTGGTCCTCGGCGGGCCTGAACCGGCCCTGGACCAGGCGGCCGGCGGCGGTGAGGCGGTGCAGGGTGCCGGCGACGACGGCGGTGCCGAGGCCGTGGCGGGCGGCGGCCTCGGCGGCCGTGAACGGGCCGTGGGTGCGGGCGTGGCGGGCGATCAGGTCGCCCAGCGGGTCCTTGACCGGCTCGGTGAACGCCTCGGGCACGCCGACCGGCAGCGGGGTGCCGAGTGCGTCGCGCAGCCGACCGGCGTCCTCGACCGCGGCCCAGCGCTGCTCGCCGGCGATCCGGACCTGGATCACCCGGCGGGCCGCCTCCAGTTCCAGGGCCCAGAGCGGCTCGGCTCCCCGGGCCGTCAACTCGGCCTCGGTGAGCGGGCCGAGCAGGCGCAGGGCGTCCGCGACGCCCTCCGCGTCCTTGACCCGGCGCTCGGGGGTGAGGCGCTGGAGTTCGGCCTCCAGCTCGGCGAGCACCTGCGGGTCGAGGAGTTCGCTGAGCTCCGCCTGGCCGAGGAGTTCGGACAACAGGCGGGAGTCGAGGGACAGCGCGGCGGCGCGGCGCTCGGCGAGCGGGGAGTCGCCCTCGTAGAGGAACTGGGCGACGTAGCCGAACAGCAGCGAGCGGGCGAAGGGCGAGGGCTCGGCGGTGGTGACCTCGACCAGGCGGACGGCGCGGGATTCGAGGTCGCCCATCAGCTCGACCAGGCCGGGGACGTCGAAGACGTCCTGCAGGCACTCCCGGACGGCCTCCAGGACGATCGGGAACGAGCCGTACTCGGAGGCGACTTCGAGCAGTTGGGCGGCGCGCTGGCGCTGCTGCCACAGCGGGGTGCGGCGGCCGGGGCTGCGGCGCGGCAGCAGCAGGGCGCGGCCCGCGCACTCGCGGAACCGGGAGGCGAACAGGGCGGAGCCGCCGACCTGCTCGGTCACCAGCTGCTCGATCTCGCCGGGGTCGAACAGGGCGGCGTCGGCGCCGACCGGGGCCTCGTCCGGAGCCTGGCCCGGGTGTGCGGACGGGCCGGCGAAGTCGAAGTCGGGGGCCAGCAGGTCGGCGTCGGGCAGGCGGAGCACGATGCCGTCGTCGGCGTGCATGACCTGGGGGTCCAGTCCGTGCTTCTCGCGCAGCCGGGCGCCCAGCGCGAGCGCCCAGGGGGCGTGCACCTGGGCGCCGAAGGGGGAGTGGATGACGATCCGCCAGTCGCCGAGTTCGTCGCGGAAGCGTTCGACCACGATGGTGCGGTCGTCCGGGAGGTGGCCGCAGGCGGTGCGCTGTTCGGCGAGGTAGTCGAGCAGGTTGGCGGCGGCCCAGTCGTCCAGACCGGCCCGCTTGAGGCGCTCGGTGGCGGCCTCGGGCCGGAGGGCGCCCAGCTCGCGGGTGAACGCGCCGAGGGCGCGGCCGAGTTCGAGCGGGCGGCCGAGGGCGTCGCCCTTCCAGAACGGGAGCCGGCCGGGGACCCCGGGGGCCGGCGTCACGAGCACCTTGTCGTGGGTGATGTCCTCGATCCGCCAGGAGGTGGTGCCCAGGGTGAAGACGTCGCCGACGCGGGACTCGTAGACCATCTCCTCGTCGAGCTCGCCCACCCGTCGCCCGCCACCGCCCTTCCCCGGCTTCGAACCGGAGTCGGTGGTGCCCGCGATGAAGACGCCGAAGAGGCCGCGGTCGGGGATGGTGCCGCCGGAGGTGACGGCCAGCCGCTGGGCGCCGGGGCGGCCGGTCACGGTGCCCGCCACCCGGTCCCACACCACGCGGGGGCGCAGCTCGGCGAAGGCGTCCGAGGGGTAGCGGCCGGCCAGCATGTCGAGCACGGCCTCGAAGGCGGACTGCGGGAGCGTCGCGAAGGGGGCGGCGCGGCGGACCACGGTGAGCAACTCGTCCACCGGCCAGGTGTCCAGGGCCGTCATCGCGACCAGCTGCTGGGCGAGCACGTCCAGCGGGTTGCGCGGGACGCGCAGCGCCTCGATCCGGCCGTCCCGCATCCGTTCGGTGACCACGGCGGACTGGACGAGGTCGCCCCGGTACTTGGGGAAGAAGACGCCGGTGGAGACGGCGCCGACCTGGTGCCCGGCGCGGCCGACCCGCTGCAGGCCGGAGGCGACGGAGGGCGGTGACTCGACCTGGACGACCAGTTCGACGGCGCCCATGTCGATGCCCAGCTCCAGGCTGGAGGTGGCGACCACGGCGGGCAGCCGGCCGGCCTTCAGCTCCTCCTCGACCAGCGAGCGCTGTTCCTTGGAGACGGAGCCGTGGTGGGCCCGGGCGATGACCGCGGGAGCGCCCTTGGCGGCGCCCGATCCGCCCATCAGCTGGGCCGGGGCGTGCGCGGCGGGGACGGCGGTGCCGGTGGCGCGCTCGTGGGCGATCTCGTTCAGCCGGTTGCACAGGCGCTCGGCGAGGCGGCGGGAGTTGGCGAAGACGATGGTCGAGCGGTGCGCCTCGACCAGGTCGACGATCCGCTCCTCGACGTGCGGCCAGATCGAGGCCTTCCGCTGCGGGTCGCTGTCGGCGGCGCTGCCGGCGGCCGGGGCGGCGGGCAGGTCGTCCAGGTCGGGGACGGGGACGACCACGGAGAGGTCGAAGTCCTTGGCGGCGGGCGGCTGGACGACGACGGCACCGCGCTGCGGGCTGAGGAAGCGGGCGACCTCCTCGACCGGGCGGACCGTCGCGGACAGGCCGATCCGCCGGGCCGGGCGGTCCAGCAGTTCGTCGAGCCGCTCCAGGGTGAGTGCGAGGTGGGCGCCGCGCTTGGTGCCGGCGACCGCGTGCACCTCGTCGAGGATCACCGTGTCCACGCCGCGCAGCGCCTCCCGGGCGGCGGAGGTGAGCAGCAGGAACAGCGATTCGGGGGTGGTGATCAGGATGTCGGGCGGGTGGGTCGCGAAGCGGCGGCGGTCGGCGGCCGGGGTGTCCCCGGAGCGGATGGCGACCTGGACCTCCGGCTCGGGCAGGCCAAGCCGGACCGCGGCCTGGCGCAGGCCGGCCAGGGGGGCGCGCAGGTTCCGTTCGACGTCCACCGCGAGGGCCTTCAGCGGTGAGACGTAGAGGACCCGGCAGCGGCGCCTGGGCTCGGCCGGGGGCGGGGTGCTGCTGAGCCGGTCGAGTGCGGAGAGGAAGGCGGCGAGCGTCTTGCCGGAGCCGGTGGGGGCGACGACCAGGACGTCCGTCCCCCGTCCGATGGCGCGCCAGGCCTCGGCCTGGGCGGGGGTGGGGGCGGAGAAGGCGCCGGTGAACCAGGCCCGGGTGGTGGGGGCGAAGCCGGCCAGGGGGTCGTCGGCGGGCGGGGTCGGGTGCTGGGGCGCCATGCCCCCATGGTGCCGGGTGGGACCGACAACCGGGCGCCGGCGGTGCGGTGCGGTGCGGGGCGGGCGGTGGGGCGTGCGCGCGGCGGGTGGCAGGGGGTGTACGCGGCGGGTGGCGTGGGGGTGTACGCCGAAGAGCAGAAACGACAATCCGCTCATATGGTGAGGAATCGGAAGCATGATCCACCCGTGACCCACCGGACCGACGAGCGGAGGCCGTGCGATGGCGCAGGCGTACCCGTCGGGCAGGCCCGCCCGCGCCGCCCGGCGCCGCCGGGTCGGCGGACCCGCCCGGGCGCTGCTCGCGATGCTGCTCACCGCACTGGTGGTGGGCGGCGCCGTCCCGTACGTCTCCGGGCCCGGGCGGCCCTACCTGAGCTACCTGGTGCTGGCCGAACAGGAGGACGCCTCCGGGGCGGCCCGGGCCCGGGCCGAGAGCCGCGCCGCCGGCGGCCAGGTGGTGCAGGAGTACCCGCAGATCGGGGCCGTCCTGGCGTACGCGACCGCGGGGTTCGCGGACAGGGTGCGGACCCGGCCCGGGATCACCGCCGCCGGCGCGACCCGGACCGCCCCGGTGGTGGCGCCGCCCAGGGCGGTGGACGGGGCCGGGGACTTCACGGCCGGCGCGGACCGGGGCGGGCGCGCCGCGGCCGCCGCCGACCACGCCGCCGCCGACCGGGGGGACGGCGAAACCACCACCGTGCCGGACCCGGCCGAGGGCGGCGCCTGGAACCTCGCCCTGCTCGGCGCGACCGCCCCCAGGGCCGGGGACGCCTCCACGGCGCCGGCCGGCGCCCCCGCGATCGGCGTGCCCGACCCCGGGACGCTGCACCGGGTGCTGGTCGCCGTCCTGGACTCCGGCGTGGACGACACCCACCCGGACCTGCGCGCCGCCGTCGACCCGAAGGCCTCCGCCTCCTGCGCCGACGGCCGGCCCGACGCCCGGACCGGCGCCTGGCGGCCCGACCCCGGAGTGGGCGAGAGCGGCCACGGCACCCACGTGGCCGGGATCGTCGGCGCCGCCCGGGACGGCCGCGGCGTCACCGGGGTCGCGCCCGGCGTGCGGATCGGCGCCGTCCGGCTGCTCGGGCCGCTCGGGCAGTACTACGCCGAGAACATCGTCTGCGGGCTGCTCTGGGCCGCCGACCACGGCGCCAAGGCGATCAACAACAGCTACTTCGCCGACCCGTGGAAGTACAACTGCCCCGAGGACCGGGACCAGGCCGCGCTGATCGCCGTCGTCGACCGGGCCGCCGATTACGCCCGGCGCAAGGGCGCGGTGGTGGTCGCCTCGGCGGGCAACGACGCGCAGGACCTCGGCGCCCCCCGGACCGACGAGCGCAGCCCCAACGACCGGGTCTCCGGACCCCCGCAGACCCGCTTCCTGGGCACCGAGTGCGTCCGGCTGCCCGGCGAACTGCCCGGCGTCGTCACCGTCACCGCCGTCGACCGGGACGGCCACCCGTCCGGCTACTCCAACTACGGACGCGGCAGGGTCTCGCTGGCCGCCCCCGGCGGCGACCCGGACGGCGGCCCGCAGGGCGCGGTCGTCTCGGACTGGCCCGGCGGGCAGTACGCGGCGCTGGCCGGCACCTCGATGGCGGCCGCGCACGTGACCGGCGCGGTCGCGGTGGCGGCGGCGCTGCACCCGGACCTCGGCTCGGACGCGCTGGCCGCGCTGCTCGCGAGCACGGCGGCGGCGGGCTGCCCGCCGGGGCCGTACGCCTGCGGGGACCGGCAGTACTTCGGGGCGGGGCTGCTGACGCTGCCGCGGTGAGCCGGGGCGCCGCGCGGGGTGGAAAACCGGGTGACCGGGCGACCGGCGGCAGGTGAGGATCGGGGCATGAGCGATCCGGGCGAGTCCGTGCACCTCACCACCGAGCGGCTGGTGCTGCGCCGCTTCACCCCCGCCGACGTCGACGAGCTCGTCGACCTGGACGGCGACCCCGAGGTGATGCGCCACCTCACCGGCGGGAGGCCGAGCTCCCGGCAGTGGGTCGAGGACACGCTGATCCCCTGCTACCTGGAGCACTACCGCCGCTACGGCGACCTCGGCTGGTGGGCCGCGCACGAGCGGGCGGGCGGGGAGTTCCTGGGCTGGTTCGAGTTCCGGCCGACGAGGGACGGCGAGCGCGCCGAGGTCGAGCTCGGCTACCGGCTGCGCCGGGCCGCGTGGGGGCGCGGGTACGCGACGGAGGGCGCGCGGGCGCTGGTCCGCCGCGGCTTCACCGGGTCGGGCGTCGAGCGGGTGGTGGCGTACACCATGACGGTGAACGCGGCCTCGCGGCGGGTGATGGAGAAGAGCGGGCTCTCGTTCGTCCGCACCTTCCACGAGGACCACCCGGAGACGATCCCCGGCAGCGAGCACGGCGACGTCGAGTACGCGCTGACGGCCGGGCAGTGGCGGGCCCGGGAGGCCGGCGCCGGGTCCGCGATACTTGAGCCATGAGGCTGACCGAGTTCTGGCGACGGATGCACGCGCACTTCGGCGAGGCGTACGCGGAGTCGTTCGCGACCGACCACGTGATGAGCGAGCTCGGCGGGCGGACGGTGAGCCAGGCGCTGGAGGCGGGCTGGGAGGCCAAGGACGTCTGGCGCGTGGTCTGCGAGACCCAGGGGGTCTCGACGCTGCTGCGCTGACCGCCGGGGTCCTCCCGGAATGGGACAGACTGTCCCGGTGACAAGCAGCGCAGAACAGAAGAATTCGGACAGCGCGGTGCGGGTCGCCGACGGTGCGCGGGCGGACGGCGGCCCGGCCGGAACCGACGGGCCGGCCGACGGTACGCGGGGCGACGACGCGCGGCGCGGCGAGCGGGGGAGCGGCGGCGTCCTGTGGGGCGGCGGGATGCCGCGCTGGCTCCCCCAGGCGATGGTCCTGTTCCTCGTCCTGGTCGGGCTGTTCCAGCTCGCCGACTGGGCCTTCCGCCAGCTGATCGACCTCTTCGTGATGCTGCTGGTGGCCTTCTTCCTCTCGCTCGCGCTGGAGCCCGCCGTCGACCGGATGGCGGCGCGCGGGGTGCGCCGGGGGGTCGGCACCTTCCTGGTGTTCGTCGCGGTCGGGGTTGCGGTGCTCGGCTTCCTCGCAGCGCTCGGCACGCTGCTGGTCGACCAGGTGGCGAAGATCGCCGAGGACCTGCCGCACCTGGTGGACAACCTGATGGGCTGGATCAACCGGACCTTCCACCAGAACCTGTCGCTGGGGCAACTCCAGAAGAAGCTGCTCAAGGACTCCGGCACCATCGAGAACTACGCCCAGCAGGCCGCCGACAACGTCTGGGGCGTCTCCTCCACCGTCATCGGCGGGCTCTTCCAGGCCTTCACGGTCGGGCTGTTCACCTTCTACTTCACCGCCGAGGGCCCGCGGGTGCGCCGGACGGTCTGTTCGGTGCTGCCGCCCGCCAAGCAGGGAGAGGTGCTGCGGGCCTGGGAGATCGCGCTCGCCAAGACCGGCGGCTACCTGTACTCCCGCGCGCTGCTCGCGGTGGTGTCGGCCGCCGGGCACTGGGTGATGTTCGCGCTGCTGGACCTGCCGTACTCGGTGGCGCTGGCGATCTGGGTGGGCGTCATGTCGCAGTTCGTGCCGACCATCGGGACGTACCTGGCCGGGGCGCTGCCGGTGCTGGTGGCGCTCACCGTGGAGCCGGTGGACGCGCTCTGGGTGCTGGTCTTCGTGGTGGTCTACCAGCAGGTCGAGAACTACCTGCTGCACCCGAGGATCACCGCGCGGACGGTGGACGTGCACCCCGCGGTGGCCTTCGGCGCGGTGATCGCGGGCGCTGCCCTGCTCGGCGCGGTGGGCGCGCTGATCGCGATCCCGGCGGCGGCGACCCTGCAGGGCTTCGTCGGGACGTACGTGCGGCGCTACGAGGTGGCCACCGACCCCCGGATCGACCGGGGCGAGCAGCGGCGGGCCCGGCGGGAGCTGCGTCGGGAGGCGGCGCGGCGACTGCGGCGGATGGTCGGCGGGGACGGGGAGTGAGACCGGGGGCCGGGGCGGCCCCCCCCCCC
>NZ_JBHWCL010000080.1:27035-41879 GCF_042735125.1 Kitasatospora sp. NPDC059599
TGGGGCGGGGGGGGGGGGCGGGGCTCGGGGGGGGTGGGGGGGGGGGGGCGGGGTCTGCCCCCGGGGGGCGCCCCCCGGGGCCCGCCCCGGGGCCCACGCCCGGACGTGCGAGGCTTGAATCGAACAAATGTTCTTTGTACTCTCCGGCGAAGAGTTTTCCACAGGGCGAGCCTGGTGGGGCTCGTTTGTCAGTGGGACGCGCTAGCGTCGATGACGATGAAGCGCACAGCACAGAACCCGAGGGAAAAAGTCATGGCAGGTACGGACCGCGAGAAGGCCCTGGAGACCGCGCTCGCCCAGATCGAGCGGCAGTTCGGCAAGGGCTCGGTGATGCGCCTCGGCGAGAAGGCCAACGAGCCCGTCGAGGTGATCTCCACCGGGTCGACCGCCCTGGACGTCGCCCTCGGGGTCGGCGGCATCCCGCGCGGCCGAGTGATCGAGATCTACGGCCCCGAGTCCTCCGGCAAGACCACGCTGACCCTGCACCTGGCGGCCAACGCCCAGCGGGCCGGCGGCACGGTCGCCTTCGTCGACGCGGAGCACGCGCTCGACCCGGAGTACGCCAAGAAGCTCGGCGTGGACACCGACGCCCTGCTGGTCAGCCAGCCGGACACCGGTGAGCAGGCCCTGGAGATCACCGACATGCTGATCCGCTCCGGCGCGATCGACCTGGTGATCATCGACTCGGTCGCGGCGCTCGTCCCGCGCGCCGAGATCGAGGGCGAGATGGGTGACTCGCACGTCGGTCTGCAGGCCCGTCTGATGAGCCAGGCGCTGCGCAAGATCGCCGGTGCGCTGAACCAGTCGAACACCACCGCGATCTTCATCAACCAGCTGCGCGAGAAGATCGGCGTGATGTTCGGTTCGCCGGAGACCACGACCGGTGGCCGGGCGCTGAAGTTCTACGCCTCGGTCCGACTGGACATCCGCCGGATCGAGACCCTGAAGGACGGCACCGAGGCGGTCGGCAACCGCACCCGCGTCAAGGTGGTCAAGAACAAGGTCGCCGCGCCGTTCAAGCAGGCCGAGTTCGACATCCTCTACGGCATCGGCATCAGCCGCGAGGGCGGCCTGATCGACATGGGCGTCGAGCACGGCTTCATCCGCAAGTCGGGCGCCTGGTACACCTACGAGGGCGACCAGCTCGGCCAGGGCAAGGAGAACGCCCGCAACTTCCTGCGGGACAACCCGCAGCTCGCCGACGAGATCGAGCGGAAGATCAAGGGCAAGCTCGGCATCGGCCCGAAGACCGAGGAGCCGGCCCAGGGCGAGGCGGACACCGCCGCCGCCGCCGACGGCGCCGCGAAGCCGATCACCGCGACCGTCGCCAAGACGGCCGCGGCGAAGAAGACGGCGGCGGCCAAGGCCTGAGCCGTTGACGCAGCACGACACGGTGGGCGGCGGCCCGGCAGGCCCGGAGGACGACGACCACGGGCCGCCGGACTGGTTCGCCGCGGTCGCGGAGGAGCCGGAGCACGCGCCGGAGCCTCCCGCGCCGTCGCGCTCCGGCCGGGGGCGCCGGGAGCGCCCGTCCACCGCGCAGAGGACATCCGGCCGGGAGCCGGAGTTCGACCGGGCCCCGGTCCGGGCGGTGCGCGGCGCGGCGCCCGGATCGGGACCGGCGGAAGCCTCGGCCGAGGCGCTCGGACTGGTCTCCGCCTCCGAGCTGCCGACCGGCCGGCGCCGTCGGCGCTCGGCCCTGGCAGCCGAGGAGCCGGGAGCGGGCCTGACCGACTCCCTGCAGGCCTCCCCGTCGGCTCCCCTTCCGGCGACGGCGCACGGCTGGGGCAAGGCCGAGGCGGCCGGTCACGGGGGTGTGGCCGCCTCGACCCCCCGCTCCGGCGCGCGCCGGAGCCGCACCCGGCGCGGACGTTCCGCCGAGGGTCAGTCGGGCGAGGGCCTGTCGGAGGAGGGCCTGTCGGGCGAGCGGTTCTCCCGTGGGGAGCGCTCCGGTGCGGGGCCCTTCGACACGGACGACAGCGCCGGCCGCAGGTCCCGGAAGAAGCAGGCCGAGGAGTCGGTCGATCCGGAGACCCGCGCCCGGGACATCTGCCTGCGGCTGCTGACCGGCGCCGCCAAGACCCGCAAGCAACTCGCCGACGCCCTGCGCAAGCGGGAGATCCCGGACGAGGTCGCCGACGAGGTGCTCACCCGACTCGAAGAGGTCGGGCTGATCGACGACGCGTCATTCGCGACGGCCTGGGTGGAGTCCCGGCACGCCGTCCGCGGCCTGTCCCGGCGGGCGCTGGCCCAGGAACTGCGGACCAAGGGAGTGGCCGCCGACCTCGTCGAGCAGGCCGTCGCCCAGGTCGACCACGACGACGAGTCGGACGCGGCGCGGGCGCTGGTCGAGCGCAAGCTGCGGTCCACCCGGGGGCTGGACCGGCAGGTCCGCACCCGGCGGCTGGTCGGGATGCTGGCCCGGCGCGGCTACTCGGAGGGGCTGGCGTTCCGGGTGGTGCGCGCCGCCCTGGACGAGGAGACGGGGGAACCGTCGGAAACCGCGTGGGAGTAGTGCCGGTTTCGTGGGCTTCTTGGTGTGGACCAGGTCAAGTCTTGACCGTTTCGTGACCCCCACCTAGCCTCGCCTTCAGCGCCCGGGCGCCTCCGGACGGCGGCCCGCGCAGTCGACGGGGAGTGGGCGGCATGACGATCTCGGCGGGCGCCGGACCGAGCGGCTCGCTGCTGCCGATCGCCGGTGCGACGGCCGTTCTCCTGCTGGTGCTCGGGGTGCTCGCCGGACTGGTGCTCGGACGGATCCGGGCGGCCCGGACCCGTGCGTCGGCCGAGGTCGAGCAGGCCCGGCGGCAGGCCGAGGAACAGACCGCCCGGCAGCGCGCCGAACTCGCCCACCGTGAGGAGCAGTTGGCCGGGGAACTGCGCAGGCTCCGCCGCCGTGAGGACGAACTGGCCCGGGGCTCGGCCGCGTTGGAGCGCTCCCGGGGCGAGGCCGAGGAACTGGTCACCCGCCGGGCGGCCGCCCTGGAGCGGGCCGCGGGGCTCTCCGCCGAGCAGGCCCGCGCCGAAGTCCTGCGCGCGGCCGAGGCCTCGGCCCGGCTGGAGGCCGCCGTCACCGTCCGGGAGATCGAGCGCGAGGCCAAGGAGGAGGGCGAGCACCGGGCCCGGTCCATCCTCGCCGGGGCCATCCAGCGGCTGGCGGCGGAGCAGACCGCGGAGACCGCCGTCACCGTCCTCCGACTGCCGAACGAGGACATGAAGGGCCGGATCATCGGCCGCGAGGGCCGCAACATCCGGGCCTTCGAGGCGGTCACCGGGGTGAACCTGATCGTCGACGACACCCCGGAGTCGGTGCAGCTGTCCTGCTTCGACCCGGTCCGCCGGGAGACCGCCCGGCTCACCCTGGAGCAGCTGGTCGAGGACGGCCGGATCCACCCGCCCCGGATCGAACAGCTCCACGAGCGCAGCCGCGCCGAGGTCGAACAGCGCTGCGTCCGGGCCGGTGAGGACGCCCTGCTGGACGCCCGGGTCGGTGCGATGCACCCCGAACTCGTCCGCACCCTGGGCTCGTTGCGTTACCGGGTCTCGTACGGGCAGAACGTGCTCGGCCACCTGCTGGAGTCCGCGCACCTCGCCGGGATGATGGCCGCCGAACTCGGGGTGGACCCGGAGCCGGTGCGCCGCGCCGCGCTGCTGCACGACATCGGCAAGGCGCTCACCCACGAGGTCGAGGGCAGTCACGCGGCGGTCGGCGCCGAACTCGCCCGGCGGTACGGCGAATCCCCGGAGGTGGTGCACGCGATCGCCGCCCACCACAACGAGGTGGAGCCGGACACCGTGACGGCCGTGCTCACCCAGGCCGCGGACGCCTGCTCGGGTGGCCGTCCCGGAGCGCGCAAGGAGTCGCTGGAGCTGTACGTCCGCAGGCTGGCGAGGCTGGAGGAGATCGCGCGCTCGCACGAGGGCGTCGCCGACGTCTACGCGATGCAGGCCGGCCGGGAGGTCCGGGTGATGGTCCGCCCGGACGCGGTGGACGACGTCGGCGCGGAGCTGATCGCCCGCGAGGTCGCCCGGCAGGTCTCCGCCGAACTGACCTACCCGGGGCAGATCCGGGTGACCGTGGTCCGCGAGAGCCGGGCCACGGCGGTGGCGGGCTAGGGTCCGTCGTCGAGTCCGCGTCCGCGCGGTGACGCTCCTCCACCTCGGTCTTCGGCCGGGAGGTACCGCCACCCCGGCCTTCGGCCGGCCCCACTCTCCGCCTCGCGAGGCACGCACGCCGGCGCCGCCCCGCCCGCCCTCGGGCGGACGACGGGGGCTTGACGACGGATTCGAGGGCCTGCCGGGCAAGGGCCGCCGGACCGGCCCTGGTCCTTCGGACCGCCGAGGCCGGGCCGGGGTGCGCCGCTCCGGGGATGGGGCCGGGCCTAGCTGGGGGAGTCGACCTGTTGCGGCGCGTTCCGGCCGGCGCGCCGGGAGCCGTCCTCGCGCTCGGGCTCGGGCTCGGATTCGGGATCGGGCTCCGACACGGGCTCGGGTTCCGGGGCCGGGGCGAGGGCGGCCGGGCCGCCGCGGGCCCGGTCGGCGAGGGCGAGGAGGTCCTCGGCGACGGCGCCCTGGGTGACGCCGACCAGGTGACCGTCGGGGCGGATCAGCAGGACGGTGTGCGGGCCGGCACCCGGGTAGTCCTCGGTTACCAGGACCTCGGCGGGGACCGGCAGGGCGGCGGCGACCTCGGCGAGCCGGGGCATCAGGCCGGCGCCGAGCCAGTGTTCGGAGGACCAGACGGCGGTGCCGGGCGCGACGAGCAGCAGCAGGAAGGTGGCGCCGAGCCGGGCGTGCAGGTGGTCGGGGGAGCCGTCGGCGGCGAGCACCGGCAGGTCCGGGACGAGCACGCCCGGGGCGGTGGCGGGCAGCAGCTCGCTGAGCGAGGTGGTGCCGCGCGCGCCGCGCTGGACCGGGACCCGACCGGGGACGCCGGAGGGCGCCGCCGGGTAGGCGGGGGCGCCGCCGAAGCGGCCGGTGCCGAGCTGGCCGTCGGCCAGCAGCGGGGCGTGCTTGCGGAAGCCGCCGACCAGGAGTGAGCGGCGGGTCTGCTGCCAGCCGCGGAGCGGGCGCAGCAGTGGCATGGACTGGTCGACGGCGCGGAGCCGGGCGCCGACCGCGCCGCGCCGTTCAGCCTCGTAGCCGTCCAGCAGCGAGCCGCCGGGCTGGGGGCCGCCGGAGTGGAGGTGCCAGGCGAGGGCGAGCCGCCAGGCAAGGTTGTCGGCGTCGCGCAGCCCGTCCGTGAGGTTCTGCATGCCGAGTGCACCGTGCAGGTGGGCGGCGTCGCCGGCCAGGAAGCAGCGGCCGATCCGGAACCGGGCGGCGAGGCGCTGCTGGGCGGTGTGGTCGGCGGCGGCGAGCAGGTCGAAGCGGGGGAGTTCGCCGCACCAGCCGGTGAGGGTGGAGGTGACCCGGGTGAGCAGGGTGTCGCCGGTGACGATGCCGGGCCAGGTGGCGTGCGGGTCGACCGTCTCGGTGGTGGCGGGGCGGCCCGGGGGCAGCCGCCAGTCGAGCCGCCAGACGCCGTCCGGCAGCGGACGGGCGGAGGCCTCGCGGTCGCCGCGCCACGGGGGCTCGCGGTGCAGCCGGGCGCCGTCGAAGGGCAGGTCGACCCGGACGGTGGCGACGGCGTTGCGGTCGACCGCCGGACGGCCGGGGAAGCGGATCTTCAGGAGTTTGCGGACGGTGGATCTCGCGCCGTCGCAGCCGACCAGGTGGCTGCCGCGCCACCAGGTGCCGGCACCGCTCTGGGTGCCCGTGGTGCGGATGCTGACGCCGTCCCGGTCCTGTTCGAGTTCGACGACCCGGTGGAGCGGGACCAGTCTGATCAGCGGGGTGCCGGTCAGGGCGTCGCGCAGGCCGCGCTGGAGGCGGTGCTGGGGGAGGTGGAAGGTGGGCGAGTCGGTGAGGTCGAGCCGCAGCACTTCCTGGCGGCGCCGCCAAATGGTGAAGGAGTCCCACAGGGCGGAGTCGGAGACGGCCCGGGGGTAGCCGATCCGGGTCAGGAAGGCGGCGGTGTCGGCGCCGATGACGAGGCTGCGGGGGCCTTCGGGGCAGAGCCCGGATCCCTCGTCCAGGACGACGGTCGGGACCTCGTGCCGGGCCAGGGCGAGGGCCAGGGCCAGACCGACCGGTCCGGCCCCGACCACGATCACCGGGTCCATGAGGGGACCTCCGGGCACGAACCGGCCGATGGGCCGGCGTCAGTTACCGCTGCCGCATATGCCGCGTGGATGCTCCCGGGAGGTGTCACGAAGAGCAATGCAACAGTTCACCTGCGTGTGCGTCAAGCAGCAGCTGAAGTGCGCCGGTTCGCGCCGCGACGGCCGCGTGCCTCGATCCAGCGCGCGAGCGCGGTCAGCAGCAGGCACATGGCGATGTAGATCGGGCCGATCACGAGCACCACGGGGATGTAGGGGAAACCGGCGGCGTTGATCGGCTGGCTGGCGATCGCCTTTCCGACGAACAGCAGCTCATGGTAGGTGATGACGAAGCCGAGCGAGGTGTCCTTGAGGGTGACGACCAGCTGGCCGATCATCGAAGGCAGCATCGAGCGGACGGCCTGCGGCACCAGGATGGACATCATCACCTGGGTCTTGCGCATGCCGAGCCCGTACGCCGCCTCGGCCTGGCCGCGCGGGACGGCGTTGACGCCGCTGCGGATGATCTCCGCCTGGACCGAGCCGTTGTAGAGGGTGAGCCCCAGCACCAGGGCCCACATCGGATCCTTGGCGAAGAAGGCGTAGTAGAGCGCGACGATCAGGATCAGCAGCGGCATCGCCCGGAAGAACTGGACGATGCTGACGCAGAGCCAGCGGACCGGCCTGCGGTCGGAGAGCTGACCGGCGGCCAGCAGCGCGCCGAGGGTCAGCGAGAACAGTGCCGCCAGGCCGAAGGCCTCCAGGGTGGACAGCAGGCCGTCCAGGATGCGCTGCTGGACGGTGTTGTACTGGAACGCGTCCCACATGCCGGCGTCGAACTGGCCGTTGTCGGCGAGCGCGGTGACGACGTACCAGAGGAGACCGGCGACGCCGACCAGGGAGAGGACGCCGAACAGGCGGTAGCGGGCGCGGGCCCTGGGGCCGGGGGTGTCGTAGAGGACACTGGCCGCCGCGGGGCGGTTGAAGATGGTCATCGGGCCACCGCCAGTCGGGATTCCAGGAAGCGGAAGAGCGTGGCGACCGTCGCGCTGATCAGCAGGTAGGCGCAGGCCACCCAGAAGAAGATCGCGAAGATCGAGTAGCCGCGCTCGGAGAAGGTCTGCTGGGCGCTGTACAGCTCGGGGACGCTGAACGCGCCGGCGATCGCCGAGTTCCTCGGCAGCGCGATGAACACGCTGCTCATCGGGGCCAGGACGGTCCGGGCGGCCTGCGGCAGGACGACCATGGTGAGGGTCTGGCCGAAGGTCATGCCGAGGCTGCGGGCGGCCTCCGCCTGGCCGAGCGGCACGGTGTTGATGCCGGAGCGGATCACCTCGCAGACGAACGAGGCGGTGTACCCGCCGAGCGCCAGCACCGCGAACACCAGGTGGCTGAAGTGCACGCCGAGCGGCGGCAAGCCGAAGGTGACGGCGAAGAACAGCAGCGTCAGCGGGGTGTTGCGGAAGAGCGTCACCCAGGTGGTGCCGAAAGCGCGCAGGACCGGCACCGGGGAGACCCGGAAGGCCGCCAGCAGGGTGCCCAGCAGCAGGGCGAGCAGGGCGCTGAGGGCGCTCAGCTCGATCGTCTGCAGGAAGCCGTCTCGGAACAACGCGAAGTTGTCGTCCTCGAACAGGAACCCCATCCGGCGGCCCTCCTCTCAATCAGGGTCGGGAATGTCGATCAGGGAATGTCGATCAGAAGGTGTCGGTCGGCGCTCTGATCAGTAGCGGTCGAGGGCCGGGACGTCCGGGGCCGCGGAGCCGGAGGCGGCCAGGGTCGCGTCGTAGGCCTTCTTCCAGTCGCCGTTGTCCTCGTGGGCCTTGAGGGCGTCGCTGATGGCGTTGCGCAGCACCGCGTCGTCCTTCTTGAGGCCGACGCCGTAGTTCTCCTTGGTGAACGGCTTGCCGACGACCTTGAGCTTGCCGTTGTACTTGGAGGCGTAGCCCTTGAGGATGGCGTCGTCGGTGGTGACGGCGTCGACCTCGCCGGAGAGGAGCTTCTCGACGCAGGCCGAGTAGGTGTCGAACTGCGTGATCTTCGGGTTGTACTGCTGGATGTTCTTGATCGAGGTCGAGCCGGTGGCCGTGCAGACGTTCTTGCCGGTCACGCTCTCCGGGCCGGTGATCGAGGTGTTGTCCTGCTTCACCAGCAGGTCCTGGCCGGCGATGTAGTACGGGCCGGCGAAGGAGACCGTCTTCTTGCGCTCGTCGTTGATGCTGTAGGTGCCGACGTAGAAGTCGATCTGGCCCTTGTCGATGGCGGGCTCGCGCTGCGAGGAGACCAGGGTCTGCCACTTGATCTGCTGCGGGGTGAAGCCGAGGTCGGCGGCGATCATCTTGGCGATCTCGATGTCGAAGCCGCTGCGGTCGCCGCTGGCGACGTCCTCCCAGCCGAGGTTCGGCTGGTCGGCCTTGGCGCCGATGATCAGCTGGCCGCGCTTCTTGGCCTCGGCGACGATCGGCGAGTCGATCTTGGCGTCGGTCTTGACCGTGTAGGTCGGGAGCTTGGGGGCGTCGCTCGCGCTGGCGGCGGCGCCGGGGGTGCCGTCCTTGCCGCAGGCGGCGGTCGCGGTGAGCGCGACGGCACAGAGGGCGACGGCGAGAGTGCGGGAAGTCCTCATGAGGGTTGTTCTCCTGGGGCTGGGCCGCGGTTTCAACCGGGCTCTGGCGTCTGGAAGTCGTGCACGGGCAGGGCGGATCGGCACCGTTGCCGGAGGTTGCCCCGCGTGGTCGCGGAACGTCAGTGGTGGAGGATCTTCGAGAGGAAGTCCTTGGCGCGGTCCGAGCGCGGCGCGGTGAAGAAGGCGTCCGGGGTGTTCTGCTCGACGATCTTGCCGTCGGCCATGAACAGCACGCGGTTGGCGGCAGACCGGGCGAAGCCCATCTCGTGGGTGACCACGACCATCGTCATGCCGTCCGCGGCCAGCCGGCGCATGACCTCCAGCACCTCGTTGACCATCTCCGGGTCGAGCGCCGAGGTGGGCTCGTCGAAGAGCATCACCTTGGGCTTCATCGCCAGCGCCCGGGCGATCGCGACCCGCTGCTGCTGGCCGCCGGAGAGCTGGGCCGGGAACTTGTCGGCCTGCGCGCCGACGCCGACGCGGTCCAGCAGCTCCCGGGCGGTCTTCTCGGCCTTCGGGCGGGGCACCTTGCGCACCTTGACCTGGCCGATGACCACGTTCTCCAGCACGGTCTTGTGCGCGAACAGGTTGAAGCTCTGGAACACCATGCCGACCTCGGCGCGCAGCCGGGCCAGTTCCCTGCCCTCGGCGGGCAGCGGCCGGCCGTCGATGGTGATCTCGCCGGAGTCGATCGTCTCCAGTCGGTTGATCGTCCGGCAGAGCGTGGACTTGCCCGAGCCGGACGGGCCGATCAGCACGACCACTTCGCCCTGGGCGATCCGGAGGTCGATGTCCTGCAGTACGTGCAGTGCGCCGTAGTGCTTGTTGACGTTGCTCAGCACGACCAGCGGGGCGGCTGCGGGGGTGGAGTCCTGGACCGGGCTCTCGGTCATCGCGCCTGCTCCCTCTGTTATCGGATCGTGCCTGCCCGAGAAGTTCTCAACTCCCTTGGGAGGCAATGGTGGTGCGAATCCGGGAGCCGCGACCGGCGGAGCCGCAGCCCCCGGTGGGCCGACCATAGGAGCCGTGACCGCGCGCCGTCAGCCGATCTGAGCGGAACTTGAGGATCACGAAACGGCCACACGCCGGGCGCGTACTGTTCGCAAGGGCGCCGACGGGGCATGTCACAGCGGGAATCCGTACCGGTGCTCCCCGTCCCCCACGAGCCCGGTGCTCGGCCGAACCTGGCGTCGCGCCGTTCGCTGGCCCATACTGCGCAGGACCGGGACCAGACCGATCGGTCCGGCGATCACCGGTGATCACGTGGGGGAAGGAGGAGAACAGGATGCGACTGCTGCTCGTCGAGGACGACGAACGCGTGGCCGCCGCGCTGGTCGCGGTGCTGGGCCGGCACGGCTTCCAGGTCCGGCACGCCCGCAGCGGGCACGAGGCGCTGGACGCCCTGGTGCCGGACGGCAACGAGCCGTACCGGGTGGTGCTGCTCGACCTCGGGCTGCCCGACCGGGACGGCTTCGAGGTGTGCAGCCGGATCAGGGCCGGCAGCGGCGTGCCGGTGATCATGGTCACCGCCCGCGCCGACGTCCGCTCCCGGATCCACGGCCTCAACCTCGGTGCCGACGACTACGTCACCAAGCCGTACGACATGGGCGAGCTGCTCGCCCGCATCCACGCGGTGGCCCGCCGCGGCGCCGCCCCCTCCTCGGCGTCGGCGCCCGCGCCCGACGCCGTGCCCCAGCAGCGCGGCCCGCTGGAGTCCCGCGGCATCCGGATCGACCGGGAGCGCCGCCGGGTCAGCGTGGACGGCCGCGACGTGCCGCTCACCCGCAAGGAGTTCGACCTGCTCGCCCTGCTCGCGCAGAGCCCGGGCGTGGTCTACCGGCGCGAGCAGATCTTCAGCGAGGTCTGGCGCAGCGGCTGGGAGGGCAACGGGCGCACCCTGGAGGTGCACATCGGCTCGCTGCGCAACAAGCTCGCGCTGCCCGGCCTGGTCGAGGCCGTCCGCGGCGTCGGCTACCGCCTGATCCCCGAGTCCCCGGCGCCCGCCGCGGCGGACCAGGCCCCGAACGCCCCCGCGGAGCACTGACCGCACGTGCGCACCCGCCTGCTCGGCATCCTGATCGCCCTCATGCTCTGCGTCCTGGCCGCCCTGGGGCTGCCGCTCGCGGCGGCGGTCGCGGCGGCCGAACAGACCAAGGTCGTCGTCGACCGGCTCGACGACGCCGCGCGCTTCGCCCAGGACCTGCCCACCTCCGGCGCCGCCGACTCCGCGCGCAAGGGCGACCCGGGGCCCGCCCCCGGCGACCTCAGCCGACAGCACTCGATCGACGCCGAGGTCCGCCGCTACTACGACCTGTACGGCGTCCGCCTGGCCATCTTCCAGCGCGACGGCCTGCCGATCGCCGCCGCGCCCGCCGACTGGCGGGTGCCGGTCGGCGGTTGGGGCGCCCAGGCGTTCCAGGAGGCGCTGGACGGGCGGCGCAGCCACAACCCGCCGCAGGTCTGGCCGTGGACACCGGACCGGACGATCACCGTCGCCGCCCCGGTGGTGCGCGACGGCGACGTGGTCGCGGTGGTGCTGAGCGAGTCCCCGACCGGGGCGCTGCGCACCCGGGTGATGCACAAGTGGCTGGTACTGGTCGCCGGCGAGGCCGCCGCGATGATCGTCGCCGTGCTGCTGGCCGTCCGGCTCACCGAATGGGTGCTGCGCCCGGTGCGCACCCTGGACCGGGCCACCCACGACATCGCCACCGGCCGGATGGCCGCCCGGGTCGCCCCCGGCGGCGGACCGCCCGAACTGCAGCGGCTGGCGCGCTCCTTCAACGAGATGGCGGACCACGTGGTGCTCGCCATGGACCAGCAGAAGTCCTTCGTCGCGGACGCCTCGCACCAGCTGCGCAACCCCCTCTCGGCCCTGCTGCTGCGGGTCGAGGTGCTCGGCCTGGAACTCCCCGAGGGCCACGAGGAGGAGCTCAGCGGCGTCCGGGAGGAGGGCGTCCGGCTCGCCCGGGTGCTGGACGACCTGCTCGGGCTGGCCACCGCCGAGCACGCCCGCCCGGAACCGGAGCGCACCGACCTCGCCGAACTCACCCTGGCCCGGGTGGACGCCTGGCGGCCGGTCGCCGAACAGCGCGGGATCAGGCTGCGCTGGGACGGACCGGCGCTGGCGGTCGGCATGGCCGACCCGATCGGCTTCGGCTCGGCGCTGGACGCCGTGGTGGACAACGCGCTCAAGTTCGGCCCGGCCGGCAGTGAGGTGCGGCTGCGGGTCGCGGTGCGCCGGGACGAGGTCGCGGTGACCGTCGTCGACGCCGGGCCCGGCCTCACCGAGGACGAACTGTCCCGGGCCGGCGACCGGTTCTGGCGCAGCCCGCGGCACCAGAACGTGGACGGCTCCGGCCTGGGCCTGTCCATCGCCCGCACCCTGCTGGCGGCCGGCGGCGGCTCGCTCGGCTTCGCGCCGGTCAAGCCGACCGGGCTCGCGGTGACGCTGGCGGTGCCGCGGCCGGAGAGCTGACGGGGGCGGGCCCGTGGGTACCGCCCCGGGGACGGGGCCCGGGGCGGTGCCCTACGGCTTCACCGAGCGGTAGTAGCGCGCCGCGCCCGTGTGCAGCGGCAGCGGGTCGGTGTAGACGGCGGTGCGCAGGTCGACCAGCTGGGCGGCGTGCACCTGGGCGCCGATCTGGTCGCGGCTGTCGATCACCGCGCGGGTCATGCCCTCGACCAGGTCCGGGTCCACGTCGTCCCGGGTGATCAGCAGGTTGGGCACGGCCACCGTGGCGACCGCGTCCTTCGGCTCGGCGTTCGGGTAGGTGCCCTTGGGCATGGTGGCCGCCCGGTAGGCGTCGGTGCCGCCGCCCTCGGCCTTGTGCAGGGCCTCGGACAGGTCGCCCAGCGGCACGATCCGGATCGGGACGTGGTCGGAGAGGTCGGTGAGCGCACTGGTCGGCAGACCGCCTGACCAGAAGAAGGCGTCCAGCCGGCCGGCGCGCAGTTCGTCGGCGGCGTCGCCGACACCGGCCGGGACCGGGACGATGTCGCGGTCCGGGTCCAGCCCGGCCGCGCCCAGCAGTCGCTTGGTCACCAGGTTCACCCCGGACTGCGGCAGGCCGACGCCGACCCGCAGGCCCTTGAGGTCGGCGGTGCGGCGCACCGTGGACGAGGCCGGCACCACCAGCTGCAGGTAGTCGTCGTAGAGCCGGGCGATCGCCCTCAGCCGGTCCTTGCCGGGCCCCTGGTAGTCGGCGACCGCGTCGGCGGTGGCGATCGCGAAGGTGTCCCGGCCGGTGATCACCCGGGTCAGGTTGTCTATCGAGCCCTCGGTGTTGTCCAGGGCCAGCCGCACCCCGGGCATCGTCCGGGAGACGTGCGTCTGCAGCAGCTGCCCGTACCGGTCGTAGACGCCGCGCTGCACCCCGGTGGCGAAGCGGACCTCGCCCCGCGGGTACCCGGGCGAGCGGCCCGCCGACAGCCACCAGCCGCCGAAGCCGGCGACCAGCAGCACCAGCACCAGCACCGTCCGCCACAGCGGGCTGCGGGCCGCGGTGCGGACGGCGGCACCGAGACGGGACGGGTTGGTGGGGGTCATGCTGGGATACTGCCAGGCGCTCCGGCCGAACGGGAGTGGAACGGGACGGGGAAAGTCCTGTGAAAGGGACGGGGAAGATCCGGGAACGGGACGGGGAGGCCCCGGGGAACAGGGCTCCGGGGCTTCCGGGAACGGGACCGGGAAGCTCTGGGAAAAGCCCTTCGCGGCTGCCCGTACCCTGGTCTGGTGAGCGGTGAGAGCGGATTGAAGAGCTACAAGGTCGTCACGCACGGCTGTCAGATGAACGTCCACGACTCCGAGCGGCTGTCCGGGCTGCTGGAGGAGGCGGGCTACGTCAAGGCCGGGCCCGAGGGCGACCCGGACCTGGTGGTGTTCAACACCTGCGCGGTGCGCGAGAACGCCGACAACAAGCTGTACGGCAACCTCGGCCAGCTGGCGCCGGTCAAGACCCGCCACAAGGGCATGCAGATCGCCGTCGGCGGCTGCCTGGCCCAGAAGGACCGCGACACCATCGTCAAGCGCGCCCCCTGGGTCGACGTGGTGTTCGGCACCCACAACATCGGGCACCTGCCGGCCCTGCTGGAGCGGGCCGCGATCGAGCGCAAGGCCCAGGTCGAGATCCTGGAGTCGCTGGAGACCTTCCCCTCCACGCTGCCGACCCGCCGCGACTCGGCGTACGCCGCCTGGGTCTCCATCTCGGTCGGCTGCAACAACACCTGCACCTTCTGCATCGTCCCCGCACTGCGCGGCAAGGAGGAGGACCGCCGTCCCGGCGACGTCCTCGCCGAGATCGAGGCGCTGGTGGACGAGGGCGTCATCGAGGTGACCCTGCTCGGCCAGAACGTCAACGCCTACGGCTCCGACCTGGGCGACCGCGAGGCCTTCTCCAAGCTGCTGCGCGCCGCCGGCCAGATCGAGGGCCTGGAGCGGATCCGCTTCACCTCGCCGCACCCGCGCGACTTCACCGACGACGTGATCGCCGCGATGGCCGAGACCCCGACCGTGATGCACCAGCTGCACATGCCGCTGCAGTCCGGCTCCGACCGGGTGCTCAAGGCGATGCGCCGTTCCTACCGGCAGGACCGCTTCCTCGGGAT
This sequence comes from Kitasatospora sp. NPDC059599, assembly GCF_042735125.1. Taxonomy (NCBI): domain Bacteria; kingdom Bacillati; phylum Actinomycetota; class Actinomycetes; order Kitasatosporales; family Streptomycetaceae; genus Kitasatospora; species Kitasatospora sp. NPDC059599. The sequence goes on from NZ_JBHWCL010000080.1 coordinate 41,400, forward strand.
CATCCGGAAGGTCCGCGAGGCGATGCCCGACGCGGCGATCTCCACCGACATCATCGTCGGCTTCCCCGGCGAGACCGAGGAGGACTTCGAGGAGACGATGCACGTCGTCCGCGAGGCCCGCTTCACCAACGCCTTCACCTTCCAGTACTCCAAGCGCCCCGGGACCCCGGCGGCGGAGATGACGGACCAGGTCCCCAAGGAGGTCGTCCAGGCCCGCTACGACCGGCTGATCGCCCTCCAGGAGGAGATCTCCTGGGAGGAGAACAAGAAGCAGGTCGGCCGCACCCTGGAGATCCTCGTCGCCGAGGGCGAGGGCAAGAAGGACGACCGGACCCACCGGCTCTCCGGCCGCGCCCCCGACAACCGCCTGGTGCACTTCACCAAGCCGGACGAGCCGGTGCGCCCGGGCGACACGGTGACCGTCGAGATCACCTACGCCGCCCCGCACCACCTGCTCGCCGAGGGCCCGGCGCTCGCGGC